>DASTUJ010000194.1 GCA_035759705.1 Actinomycetota bacterium
CTTCACCTGTCCCTGGCCGATGACAACCGGATCTACGTCCACATCGACCGGATCTCCCCGGCCGTGAGCGCAGCCGGGGACGGCACCTGCCGCTACGACCGCCACCGGTCGCTGTCCCATATGCGTCAGGAGGTGTTTCCGCTGGTCATGCGCTCCTACCGGCCGTCCGGCGAGGAGACCAAAAGAACCCGGCAGGCGCGCTTGAACCTCTACGACGCCCAGAGGGCATGGTGCGAGGCGGTCGAGGCGGGCCGCCAAGAGGAGGCGGTCGAGTCGGGACTGAGGCTGGCGGGCCTTCTAGCCGCCGAGAAGGAGAGCGCCCGCCTGCAGGCCCGGACGCTGTACCGGCAGGCGATCGCCTCAGGCCACCGGGACTTCGCGCCGGCTGCGGCCTTCGGTCTCGGCGCTCTGCTCGAAGAACGAAACGAGATCCCCCAAGCGGTGGAGGCCTACGAGATGGCTCTGGCGTCGGGGCACCCGGAGTTCGCTCCCTGGGCCGCCTACAACCTTGGCATCGTGCTGGAGAAGATCGGCCGGCCCGCCGAGGCGAAGGAACGTCTGGAGGGGGCAATCGCTCTCGGGCACCCGGACCTTACTTCGTGGGCTGCCTTGAAGCTGGGCGACCTGGCGGCGGGCTCCGGTGACCCGGAGCGGGCTCTGGAGGCATACCGCCTGACCATTTCACTGCGGCACCCCGAGTGTGCTTCGGTCGGGGCGATCAGCGCCGCCCGCCTTCTCGCGCGCACGGGGCAGAACAAGCCTGCAGAGACCGCTTACGAACAGGCGATTGCTCTGGGCCCACCCGAGACGGCCGCGACCGCAACCAGGGAGCTCGAGCAGTTGCGGAAGGTGGAGGAGCACCGGTGACGGGCTTCGTGAACAGGATCGAGCGCATGGAGTCACTGGACCCGGGCGCACGGCTGATCCAAAAGCTGCTCAGCCGTACGATTCCGCAGCAGTCGACCCGTAAGGACCTCCTCAGCGGCACCTGGCTCGGGCGCCCTCTTCATCCTGCGCTCACCGACGTTGTGATCGGCACCTGGATCAGTTCCGCCCTGCTCGACCACGCGTCCGGCGCACGTGGGAACAAAGCCGCCGACCACCTGCTGCTGATCGGGAACGTCTCGGCACTGCCGACCATTGCAGCCGGCCTGTCGGACTGGGCCGAGCTGTGGGGTGAGCAGCAGCGATTGGGGTCGGTCCACGCCCTGGGGAACGGCGCCGCCCTCGCCCTCCAGGTGGTGTCCCATCGGGCCCGAAGGGCCGGCAGGCGCCGGGCCGGAAAGCTGTTGTCGCTGGCCGCGGTCCTCACTGCCGGAGGCTCCGCCTACCTTGGCGGCCACCTGTCGTTCGTAAAGGGCGTCGGGGTCAACCGGACCGCGTTCGAGGTCCCGCCCCAGGAGTGGACGCCGGTGATCGCCGATCAGGATCTGGCGGAGGACACGCCCACGCCGGCCCGGGCCGGTGACATCGGTCTGCTGCTGTACCGGCGGGACCAGGAGGTCTACGCGCTCTCCGATCGCTGCACCCACCGGGGATGCGCTCTTCACCTCGGCCAGGTGAACGACCTAAAGGTGGAGTGCCCGTGCCACGGCAGCATCTTCCGGCTAACCGACGGTGGAGTCCTCAAAGGGCCCGCCACCGTGCCCGCCCCGGTTTACGACGTGCGCCGCCGGGACGGAAACGTGGAGGTCCGCCGGCTGGTCGCTCCCCAGTGGGGACGCCGGCCGGCCGGAGGTGCGGGAGGTAGCGGGATCAGCTCGGGAGGAGCCTGACCTCAACCTGGTCGCCCAGAATTCTCGCTTCGAAGCACGGCTGCGGGGCCGAGGCAGGGCCGTGCTCGACCTCTCCGGTTCGCATGTCGAAGACGCTGGCGTGCCAGGGGCACTTCACGGTCATCGCGTCGGGGTCGATCTCCCCCTCGTGCAGCGGGCCTCCCCGGTGGGAGCACTTGTCGGCCAGGGCGCAGATGGTTCCGCCGTCACGGTAGAGCATCACCTTCGAGTCGCCGAGGTCGGCGGCCACCGCCTGCTGCGATGGCAGGTCCGCCTCGGCCATAACCGCGGTCCAGTCCGAGGGGTAGTGGGCGAAGCGGGTCTGGTCGACCCCGCTGCCCAACCGGTAGACCAGGTGGCCCCCGAGAAAGCCCGCCCCGGCCAGAACTCCGGTCGCTGCCATGGAGAGCGCCACTCCGAAGCCGTGGCTTCCCCGCCGCCGCGCCAGGTAGGAGCCGGTGTACAGAACCATGGCGGTGGCGTTTCCGGCCGCGTGGACCAGGCCGATGCGCCGTTCGTCGCCGTAGGTGTCGATCCAGTCGGCCACCCCGGCAGCAACGGTGGGCAGGGCCGAGGCGATCCCGAGCCCGAGCAGGGTTTGTGATGCGCTCTGCGACTTCTTTCCGCCGAGGACGTCGAGCAGCAACGAGCTGGTCCACAAGCCGATGGGTATGTCGGTGAGCACCGGGTGCACCGGGTGGCCCTGCCACTTGCCGGTGAGGGCGTCCTTGACGGGCCCGGGCGGTATCACCTTGGATACAGCCGCAATAAGAGCCTCGCTCGGCTTATCGAGCACTTCCGCTTGTTCGATGCTGGTCAACGGGTTCTTCACGGATGCCTCCTGGGAGAAAGTCTTCATGGACGACCGGCCTAGCCGTAACGCCTATGTTAACTAGTCATAGAACTTGTGCACCCGCACTTTGGCTCTACGGCTGACCGGACTTGTCTCCCGAAGGCAGGCGCATACAGACGCAGCACTCGGTGGGGGAGGGCTCCAGGAGCACCTGGAGGGAATTGTTGCCCAGACCCTTGGCAATTCCTTCGACGAACTGGCGGTTCATCGCACAGATGAACTCGGGAGCCTGCCGGGCCAGGTGGTGGAACGGGCAGTTCCGGAGGCGAACCACTCCCTTCTCCGCCCGATAGGGCTCGTACCCCCGTTCTTCGAGGACGTTCTCAATAACCCGGAGCGCCCTCTCCGCGCCGACCCGTCCCTTGCCTGCAGCGGCGCGAAGCTCCCGCCCGAGCTCAAGCCCTGCTTCGTTCGATACCCGCAGCGCCGCAACGCCCGGGGACTCGTCAGGGCCTTGGGAGCTCAGGGCGCGAAGGAGCAACTCCCCGGCGACGTCGTACTTGCGAGGCGGGATGGAGATCTCCACCTGCTTGTCGGACGGCTGGTAGAACTTCGAGGTCCGGCCGGCGCCGGGCCCTGACCGTCCCGCCGGACGGGCGAAGTGGGTGCTCAGCAGCCCTCGGTCCACGAGGTGGTCGAGGTGGAATGCGGCGAGCTTCGTCGAGATGCCCACGTCGGCGGCCACCTCCTCCCTGGTTACCGCCCGGCGGGAGCGCCGGATGAAGCCATAGATCTTGCCGCGCAGCTCGTCCTTGAGGGCGGCAGCCGCTGCAATTCCCTCCGTGAATCCGCTCATGTCTTAATTCTATGACCAAGGAGTTAGGTAATTAGGGAGGTTTTCGGCAGTTCGAGCAGTTCCCAAGGATGGTCGTCAAGCCGTCGGATTCGTCGCCAAGGGCAAGGAGAACCTCGAGCGGCTGCGTCAGCGGGGCCTTGGCGCCAAGCTATCGCCGGCGATGAGGGAGTTCGCCCTGGGAGTGGAGGGTCTGGAACGTTTGTCCGCACGATCCGCGAACCGGTCGACTCCGGCTGTAAACCTGGGCGGTTTGGCAAGAACCAAGCTTTGGGTATCTAGAGGATAACGATTAACCGCCAACCTGAAGGGGGCCGCAAATGACAGATGCACCCACACCGGATGAGGTTGTAGCCGATATCAATCAGGGTAACGAACCCCCGTCGCTGGGCGACACCGCCCGGTCGCACGACGACCCCGCGCTCGCTCAGAACGCGGACGTCCCCGAAGATGGCGGGCACATACAGGAAGAGAGCTAGGCCCGCTCAGCTCCCCGCCCCCAACAGGGCGGGGAGTGAGTTGAGCAGGAACCCCACCGCACTGAGCCCGACGTGGGCGGCAATGCCCACGCGGTAGTCCTTGGTGCGCCAGACCGCGTAACCCAGTGGAAGCAGAATCACGATGCGGGTCAGGACGTCCCACGGGGTCCAAAAGTGGTACAGCGAGAAGAGCGAGACGTTGATCAGCGGCGCCCAGAAGCCGAACCGGGCGAGTCGCGGCAGCAGATACCCCCGGAAGTAAAGCTCCTCGACCAGCGGGCCCATAACCACGTTGATCAACAGTAGGGCTGCTCCGGTGACCAGCAGGACGGTCGACGAAGCAGTGTCCGCGATGTCGGAGGGGAAGGGATTCACGGCCCATTCGGGAATCCAGTAGAAGAAGGTCTCGACCATCCAGGGCTTCATGCCCACGATAGAGGCGGCGAGGAACTGCCAGATGATCAGGCCGGCAACCAGCGCCACCTTGCGCCGGCCGAACTTTCCCGGTCGGTACCCCAGGGCCCCCGCAACGGACCACCGGCCGGTGACCCGGCGACCTTCGTGGAGCAGCCAGCCCAGTTCCACGCCGACTATTCCCACTGCCGCAGCCGCCATCCCGGCCACGATTGCCGGGTACCCCGCCGCCATGACCGCCGGCGCCAGAGCGTAGAACAGCCCGGCGATCAGAACGCCGGGGAGCAGGTGAAAGCCAATCGCCCGCAGGGGCGTGTGCTGCTCATCGATTAGCGGCTGGTGCGCATCAACCTGCAGTGAAGCTGTCATCGCCTTCTCCTTTGACATTTCGAACCTGTGCGTATCTGCAGGAGGACACTAGGTTTCAGGAGGCGCGAAGTCGTCGCCCTGGGGATCGATCTTGGGTCTCACCCCGGGGGGTGAGGCGGCCCCCTAGCGGTGGTCCGGCTGGACGAGCCCCGCCCGGTAGGCGATCACCACGAGCTGTGCCCGGTCCCGGGCGGCCAGCTTCTGAAGCAGGTGGCTGATGTGGGTCTTGATGGTGGCGCCGCTCACCACGAGCTCGTCTGCGATCTCGGCGTTCGACATTCCGGCCGCCACCAGCTCGAGAACTTCCCGCTCCCGCTCGGTCAGCTGGGCCAGGGCCCCCGTGCTCCTGGGAGCGACGCCGGGAATCCGAACGAAAGCCTCGATCAGCCGTCGGGTTGCGCCCGGCGTCAAGAGAGCCTCACCCCCGGCCACCACCCGAATGGCCGACAGCAGCTCGGCCGGCTGCACGTCTTTCAGCAGAAAACCGCTGGCGCCGGACCGCAGCGCCTCGAACACGGTCTCGTCGGTTTCGAATGTGGTCAGGATCAGGACACGGGTCCCGGAGAGCGCCGGTTCGCTCACGATGGCCCGGGTTGCCTCCAGCCCGTCGACATTGGGCATACGAATGTCCATCAGCACCACTTCCGGTTGGTATTGCCGGGCGAGCTCGACCGCCTCCGCCCCATCGCCCGCTTCGGCAACCGTCTGGAGGTCTGCGGTTGAATCCACAAGCACGCGGAGCCCGGCCCGGATCAGGGCCTGGTCGTCGACGATGAGGACGCGAATCACGAGCCGGGGTCGCCGAGGGGAAATCTGGCCCAGACCCGAAAGCCTCCACCCTCCCTCGGCCCGGCCTCAAAGCTGCCCTGGAAGAGTGCCACCCGTTCTCGCATGCCGGCCAGGCCGTTGCCGGATCCGGGAAGGTCGAGGGGTCGGGCGCCGGTACCGTCGTCGACGACCTCGACCTCGACCGCCTGGTCTGTGAACGCAATCTTTACCGCCACCCGGCTGCGAGGCGCATGTTTGCCCGCATTGGTCAGCGCCTCCTGGACCACGCGGTAGACCGAAAGCTCCAGTGCCGGGTTGGCGAGGGGGGGAGGCTGCCCCGTGCTGTCGAGGTCGATTACCAGCTGCGAGGTTTCTCCGAGTTCCGACACGAGCTTGGGGATGCCGGCAAGCCGGGGGGAAGCCTCCGTGTCGATCACAGCGTTTTCGGTCCGCAGCAGGCCTAGGGTCCGGCGCATGTCCGCCAAACCGGTCCTCGCCGCCTCCCCGATGGTGCTCACCGATCGGCGGGCCTGTTCGGGGTCCTGCGTGAGCAGGTGCTCGGCGACACCGGCCTGGATGGCAACCACGCCGAGGCTGTGCGCCACCACGTCGTGCATCTCCCGTGCGATCCGAAGCCGCTCCTCGGCTACCCGCTGGTTGGCCAGCTCCTCCCGGGTGGCCGCCAGCTCAACGGCGTAGGCGGCCAGCGCCTCGCCCTGTCTGCGCCGGAGCCCGACGTTGCTCCCGAAGTAGCAGGCGCCGGCCATGATCGCCACCGTCTCCACCATGTCTGCGGCCGGAATCCCCTGGTTGGTCCGTACGGCGAAGACGCACGCGATTGCCAGAGCCAGTCCGGCCAGGGATACCCGCACCGGCCGGTAGGCGGCAACCGAATACAGCGCCACGACGAGCGGGATGCCGGCGCCGCTGGTTGGGACACCGCTCAGGCTCCAAGCCAGCAGCGCGGCGACCATCAACCCGAGAACGGCGAAGGGCGCTCGCCGCCGGAAGGTAAGGGTCAGGGCATAAAGAGCGGCGAAAGTCATGCCCAGCGAGCGGGTTGCCGGAGATTGGGAGCTCGCCGACTGCTGCTGCGCCAGTGCCACGACCATCACGAACAGGGCGAACGCCGCATCGATCATCAGCCTGTCCCGTGCGGGTGGCGGCGTCGTTCGGGTGGCAATCTGCTGATCTCGGACAATCAGCCCGGAGTTCGCTCGATGAATGTTCAGGTCAG
>DASTUJ010000195.1 GCA_035759705.1 Actinomycetota bacterium
GACGAAGAGTACGAGGACGCCGCCCGCCTGGCTGGCGAAGCGAAGGAATCCGCCTCACGGTCCCCCCGCGTCATCGAGCTGCTGGGTCTGGCGCTCTACCACTCGGGTCAGTGGAAGGAGGCGCTGAGCGAGCTACTGACGTTCCGCCGGCTGACCGCATCCGTTGAGCACAACCACGTCATCGCCGACCTCTACCGGGCCCTGGAACGCCCGGACCGGGCGCTGGAGACCACCGCCGAGGTGACCCAGGCCGATGTAACTCCCGAGACCTGGGTGGAGACGATGATCGTCGCTGCCGGCGCACTGGCCGACAAGGGGGACCTTAATCGGGCGATCACCATGCTGGCCCGGGCGGATCCCGGGTCGGGGGCCGTGGAGCCCTACTTCCTCAGGCACTGGTACGCCCGGGCGGACCTGCTGGAGCGCGCCGGCCGTAAAGACGAGGCCCGCAACCTGTGGCGCAAGATCGTAGCTACCGACCCCGACTTCTTCGACGCCGAGGAGCGCCTGGGCGCCCTATAGGGTCCTAGGGCCCGAAGGGTGGTGAGCCGGAAGCCACTTCCATAACCGTGAAGGTTGTTATTGAACTTCGGCGGGCCTGAGACGAATTGGGAAGCGAACGCTGGCCAGCCTGCGCTGAATGAAAGGCTGGCTCCCTTTTTGCATCAGAAACCATCTCGCAGGAAACGTCGAGGGGAGAGGCCCCCCAATCCTGTGGGGGGTTAGCACTACGTTTGCTGTGCGATCGTCTTTTCTTACGACTTCTAACCAGAATTAGGCAATTCCGTGTCACACTGAATGCGAGGCTTCCCTGTTAGGGGCACACAAGGGCCCACAACAGAATAGGAAGTTCATCCATGAACTTACGCCCGGGGAAGCCTCTCTTCCGCGCATGCCGCTCCGCCCTGTCGAGTTCGAAACTTCTCGTGTTTCTGGTGACGGCGGCGCTTGCACTCGGCGTTGTGCCTTCCCAGCTGGTGTCCGAAGCAACGGCTGCTTCGACTGATCCCAGCGACGGCGAAACAACCTCCAGCGCGGCCCCCAAGAGCAACCCCATGGAGATCCCGACGCCGCCCACGGTCACTGAGATCCCAGAGGATTTCCCGACCGAGGCAGCAGTCGCCGAAGCGACCAAGACTGCTCCTGAGGCTCCAACCGGGCCTGTAAACCGCGACCCGATGCCCGTGATGAGAGTGGACCCAGACAACCCCGACTCGTTGCTCTCGACCAGGCGCAGCGTACGGGCAAGAAGGTTGAGATCCTCTCCAAGCGAACCGAGACCGAAACCACGTTCGCCAACCCGCAGGGCACGTTGACCACCGAGCTGTCATCCGGCCCGATTCGGGTCAAAAAGGGCGATTCGCTGGTCCCCATCGACACGGCCTTGGAAGTGACCGACGTCGGCATCTCTCCCAAGGCTGCGCCAGGCGAGATCACCATGTCGAATGGAGGCGCCGAAGGCTCGGAGCTGGTGGCGATTGGCGCCAAGGGCTCCCGCATCTCGTTCAAGTCGGAGCAACCGCTTCCCACTCCAACCCTGGACGGCAACATCGCCACCTACGCCGACGTTTCTCCCGGGCGAGATGTCGTGGTCAAGGCGACCAACAGCGGATTCGAGAGCTTCATCGTCCTCAAGACCCGTCCCACCGAGGCGCCGGTGATCACCATACCGGTCGAGTTGGATGGCCTGACCATGAGAAAGGACGAGGCCAGCGGCGAGATCAGCTTTGTCGATGGCAAGGGAGACCCGCAGATCACCTCAGCCACCGCCACCATGTGGTCTTCGGCCCGGGACGAAAGGGTCAAAAGCGAGCCGACCCAGGTAAGTACCGTCGACCTGCAGATTGAGAACGGCCCCGCGGGGCCGGCGATGGTGCTGCGCCCGTCGATGAAATTTTTGTTGGATCCCGCGACCATCTACCCCGTCTGGATTGACCCGGCGGCCAACCTGACCACCTCTTTAGACACCTACGTGAACGAGGCGACCCCCACCGTCAATTACAACTCAAGCGAGGTCCTAAAGGTCGGAAGGCTTGGCGCGGCGAACAACGTCTCTCGCTCCTTCCTGCGCTTTCCCACCTCAACTATTGCCGGGCGCACCGTCTACTCGGCGTCGCTGTATCTGGTGCAAACCGACGGCTACACCTGAGGGACCAGCTCGATGTGGGTGGACAAGGCGGGAACCTACTTCTCTTCGGCCACCTGGAACAGCCAGCCCACCGTCGACGGAGCCCACTGGTACAACGGATCGTGGACCGGCGGCTCATCGAACTGCCCGTCCTCCTCTGGGCCCAGAACCCTCGACATCCTCGGACTCGCCAACTCCTGGTCGGCAAATGGTGCTGCTACAAACCAGCTGGCGCTTCTGTCCCCGAACGAAGCAGATCAAGATAATTACCGGGTCTTCGGTTCGTTCGATT
>DASTUJ010000196.1 GCA_035759705.1 Actinomycetota bacterium
CTTCACCGGCAACCCGGGGACCGGCAAGACCACGGTCGCCCGCAAGATGGGCCAGATCCTGTGGAAGCTCGGCTACATCCGCAAGGGCCACGTCGTGACCGCCAGCCGGGACGACCTGGTCGGCCAGTACGTCGGCCACACCGCTCCGAAGACCCGTGAGGTCATCAAGCGGGCCATGGGTGGCGTGCTGTTCATCGACGAGGCGTACAACATCTACCGCCTGGACAACGAGCGGGACTACGGCCAGGAAACCGTCGAGATGCTGCTGGAGGTCATGGAGAACGACCGCCAGGACCTCGTCGTCGTCATGGCCGGGTACCGGGACAAGATGGACCGGTTCTTCTCCGACGTCCCCGGCATCTCCTCCCGGATCGCCCACCACGTCGACTTCCCGGACTACAACGCCCAGGAGCTGCTCGACATCGGCCGCATGATGCTCGACGCCCAGCGCTACCGCTTCGACGAGGACGCCGAGAAGGCATTCACGGACTACATCGACCTCCGCCTGAACCGGCCGCACTTCGCCAACGGCCGTTCGGTCCGCAACGCTCTGGACCGGGCCCGTATGCGTCAGGCGATCCGTCTGTTCGACTCCGCCGAGGCCGGTCGCAAGCTGACCAAGAAGGACCTGGTCACCATCCAGGCCGAAGACATCCTGGCCAGCCGGGTATTCGACGACCTCCACCAGACGTCCACCTCCGAAGGCAACACCGGAAACGGCCTGGCCGGAACGAATGCGAAGTCTAAGAAGACCGCCGGCGCCAAGGCCAAGAAGTAACGCAATGGGTATCGACGACTGGGGCGCCGGCGCCAACGAACGGCTAGTCCTGGGCAAGAAGGACCCGTTGAGCTGGGTCGGTTTTCAATGGTCGGGCAACGAGCCCGAGGGGCTGTACGACACAAAACAGGCGACCGCCCTTGGAGCCGAGTGGGAGGGCGACGAGCTGGTCGTCTACGGCAAAGACGCGTTCTTCCACGTCTTCTCCCGGGTGCGCGACGGCTGGATGGAAGACTCCGATTAGCGTCTTTGCCTAGCCCCGAATTATCCGAACGGCTGGCGTGGGCCGAGGACATCTCGGGCCGGGTAGGCAAGATGCTGCTCGGGTCGTTCCGCAGCGACCTGGAGTCGTCAGACAAAGCCGCCGGCATCGTCACCCACCTCGACACCCGGGCCGAAGCGCTCATCGCCGCCGAGCTCAAGGCGTCGTTCCCCGGCGACGGGCTGCTCGCGGAGGAGGGGACCGAGCTGGAGTCGACCACCGGCTACCGCTGGATAGCCGACCCGCTGGACGGAACCACCAACTACGTCTCCGGCCTTCCTCACTTCGCCGTCTCGCTGGCCTGCCTTCGGGGACCCGAGGTAGTGCTTGGGGTGGTTCACTCCCCGGCAATGGGCGAGACCTTCAAGGTAGTCAGGGGGGAGCGGGCCACCGGCCCCGACGGACCCATGAAGGCAAAGGTAACCACCGAGCTGAAAAAGGCGGTCTTTCTTCTCAACAAGTGCTACCTGCCTTCGCCGGCGTTGTGGGAGACGGTTGGCGAGCTCCTGCCCCACATCCGGGCCTTCCGCTACCTGGGGTGTATCAGCCTGGACATCGCCTACGTGGCGGCCGGTCGGGTCGACGGTCTGATCCTTTTGCCCTCGGAGCCCTGGGACATAGCTGCGGGCCTGGCCATGCTCGACGCCTCCGGAGCCGGGTTTTCGGACCTTTCGGGGGGCCCAGTCCCGGTGGGCCAACCGTCGGGAATTGTGGCTTGTGCCCCCGAACTGTTAAAACAGGTTCTACCGCTGGTACACTTTTCGAACTGAGCTTAAGGCACGGGTAAAAGCTCCGCGGAATTTCTTTAGCAATCGACTCTGTCTAGCTGTATTATTTGCCAACTTTCGCTCCGGACTTCAGGCGGGAGGGCTGTAGCCCCCAGTACTGCCGCCAAGTCCTACCGCACCACAGTCCGTTTTTTGGTCCTTGGTCTTGGCCAGGCTATCTTGGAGGTGACAGATGTCCACGGTTGAAGAGACGATGAGTCGTGCGGTCTTGCGTGTCAGGCCCGAGGACACACTGGAACAGGGCGCACAGGCCATGATCGAACGGCGCACCGGTTCGGCCGTCGTCACCAAAGGCAGCAACCTGGTGGGCATCGTCACCGAGCGGGACGTCTTGCGTGCCGTCGCCAACGGGCGGGTCCCGTGGAGCACCAAGATCTCCGACGTGATGACCCACGACCCGATCTCCGTTGCACCCGACACCTCGACCGCGGAAGCCATCCAGGTGATGCTGAAGGGCGGGTTCCGCCACCTGCCGATCTGCGTCGACGGAGCACTGGTGGGCCTGGTCTCACTGCGTGAGCTTTTGAAGGCTCAAGCGCTCCCTTTAATTGGGACGACCATCGCCGGAAATAGCACGCTCAGTGCCTGACGTGTTTGTGCCGTCCCCAACCTTCGGGTAGTCTGCGGACATGAGTATTAATCCCGGTACATACGAGTTCGGCCCGCAGAACGGCAAGTTGGTAGTACGAGTTTTTCGTGAAGGCATGGCCAAGAAGGCCGGTCACGACCTGATCATCGACGTAAACAGCTGGAAGGCCACCGCGGACATCGCGGAGAACCCTGCAGATTCCAAGTTCACGGCAACTGCCGACGTGGGATCTATGACGGTTCGTGAAGGGGTCGGAGGCGTCAAGCCTCTATCCGAAGGGGACAAGGCGGACATCAAGAAGAACATCACGCAGAAGATCCTGACCTCCCCGGAGATTTCCTTCACCTCCACCGCAGTCCAGCCCAACGGCGACGCAGCCACCGTTACCGGTGACATGCGGATCATGGGCAAGACCGCCCCCGCCACCGTCAAGCTTTCCCAGGAGGGCGGCAAGGTCAAGGGCAGCTTCTCGGTTGTTCAGTCCAAGTGGGGCATCAAGCCTTTCCAGGCAATGATGGGGGCCCTCAAGGTCCGTGACCAGGTGGACATCGAGCTCGAGGCCGACGTTCCTTCGTAGGACGAACCTTCAGAATTAAAAAGGCGCCCCTCAGGGGCGCCTTTTTAATGACCTGAAAAGGTTCTCAAGCGCTCTTGCGTACGAACCTCATTGTGAGCGCCAGGGTCTCGGTGGAGGACGGCTCCTTGCCGAACAGGACGTACCGCAGTTGAAGCTTGAGTAGTCCGAGCTGGGCGAGGGGGTCCCGGCGCAATCTGCGCTCCCGTTCCCGCCACCCGAACCATCGGGCATAGCTGGCCGGCTTCTCGGTGCGGAACTGATGGCGCCGGACCTCGAGCCAACCGAGGTACCAGAACAGGCACCCGGCGAAGATCGTGCCAATCACGAAGAGGGGCAGGTAGGTGTCGAGGGCCGTTTCGCCTTCGGCGTTGGGCAGGATCATCAGCATGAGCACCGGCAGGATGAGCCCTGAGATGAAGAAGACCACTTGGGCGATGCGCATGGGCACCGAGCTGCGAACGAGGTACCGGAACAGGTCCTCGACGTAGTCGGGCAAACCGCTGTCGTTCACGCCGGTAATTGTATTCGGAGCCGAAGAATTAATGATCGGGGACTTCAGTACCGGGAGGGGCGGCCCACCAGGTCGGTGAAGCTGTCGCTGCCTGCGGTTTCGTAGCCGGAGTCGAACTCTTCGTCCAGACGCTCGTGCCAACGGGCGCCGACCACTCCGCCCCAGATTCCGCCGGCCAGCAGGGCGACCGCGACCCCCGCAACCACTCCGAATCCGAGCGGGGTGAAGTTCGCGTCCAGAGGCAGGGTGCCGACGCCGAAGGGAAACTCGAAGGTGGTCAGGCCCTGGGCCCCCGCGGTGATGCCGAAGAACGCGCCCAGACCGAGCAGCGCGATCCCGGGGACCAGCCCGCCGTTGGCCGCTCCGGCGCCGGCGCCCATCCGGCCGGCCGTGTAGCCGCCCCACATGAAGGACAGCAGCACCGCCAGGACGAACGCAATCGCGGCTCCTGAGCTGGCCCAGGCAGTCCTGCCTTGGACCACCCTGTGAAGGTCGTGGCCCTGGGCGTTGAGGACCGCTCCCGCTAGCACGGAAAAGATGAAGGTCGAAGAGAGGGCCACCATCAGCCCGGTGAGGGCGCCGCCGAGCGATACCCGGCCCCGGCCGGCTCTGCCCGCCCGGGACGTGCTCCGGGAGCTCCTGCGTCGCAATGGTCGCCACATGGCCGGCTCCTTCCCGTTCTCTCGGTGTCCCATCAGTCTACGGGCGCAGGCCCGCCGAACAACGGAATGCTTGTAGCTATTCTCCCGTTTGACGTCGGTCAAACTAGATTGGGATTAGGTTGGACGCCTAGCGGCGGCCGGGAGAGGTTCATGCGCCAGTTGAGGTACGGAGTGGCCGGGCTCAAGGATCCGAAGGATCTGAACGCCTCTATCGACCATCTGGTGTCGCACGGCTTCGCCCAGTGCGAGGTCCAGTTCGTCAAGGAGTTCACCCTCAAGGAGGCGGAAGCCAAACGTTTCGGCGAGATGGCCCGGGACAACGGGATCGCCCTGTCGGTCCACGCCCCCTACTTCGCCCAGCTGACCACCAAGGAGCCGGACCGGCTGAAGCTGCACCTGGGGGGACTCCACCACGCCTGCAAGCTGGCCTCTGCTATGGGGGCGACGGTCGTCGTGTGCCACCCCGGGAGCCACCACGGCCGCCCTCCGGAGGAGCTGCACGAGCAGGTGAACGCCAACCTGGCCGACCTCGGCCCCCGGGTCGGCGACCTCGGCGTGAAGCTCGGGCTGGAGACCTGCGGGAAGCGGTCGCAGTTCGGGGCGCTGGGCGACATCGCCCTGCTGGTCAAGGAGCACCCGTTCACGACCGTTGTGATCGACTACGCCCACATCCACGCCCTCTCCAACGGCCAGCTGAACACCCCGGAGGCGATGGAGGCCCTGTTCGGCTACATCACCTCGCAGTTCTCCTTCGAGCACTTCTGGCCGCTGCACACCCACTTCAGCGACAACGAGTTCGGCCCCCAGGGAGAGATCCGCCACGTCCCCTACGGCAAGGGGTCGCTGCGCATCAGCCACGTCGTGCAGGGGGCCAGCAAGTTCGACATGGCGCTGACGATCGTTTCGGAGGAGAAGGACCCGGGCTCGCACGTCGCCATCCAGGAGGAGCTGAAGACCACCAACGCCCCGATGGTCTTCCCGGCCCGGCGTGAGGAGATCCGTCAGGAGCGGGACGGCCTGTGGTTCCCGCACCCCATCCGCCTGGAGCGCAAAGGCGACGCCCACCGGTTCCGGCACGGCGCCCGGGAGCTCAGAATCTCCAACAAAGACAAGGTCTACTTCCCGGAGGACTCCCTCACCAAGGGCGACCTCATCAACTACTACTACAACGCCGCCTCGATGATGCTGCCGTTCCTGAGGGACCGGCCGATCGCCATGCAGCGGGTTCCCGAGGGCATCTACGGCGAGGCGTTCTACGAGAAGCAGATCCCGAAGGGGGCCCCGGAGTGGGTCCGCAACGTGCCGGTGTCGGCAGAAGGCGGCAGCCGGACCATCGACTTCGTGGTGGTCGACGACGTGACGACCCTGGTCTGGCTCGCTCAGATCGGCAGCGTCGAGGTGCACGCCTGGACCAGCAAATGGCCGAAGCTCGACGAGCCCGACTTCGCCGTCTTGGACCTGGACCCCCACGAGCCCATAGAGTTCGAGGACGTCCGGGCCGTCGCCCGGCTGGTCAACGTCGTCCTGGCCGGCCTGGGGTTGAAGGGTTTCCCGAAGACCTCCGGCGGCTCGGGGCTGCAGATCTTCATCCCTCTCGCCCCCGGGCACACGTACCCCGAGGTCCGGGAGTTCTGCACGGCGGTCGGCGGGATGTTGCGGCTGGCGTACCCGGAGAAGGTCACCCTCGAGTTCGCCAAGCCCAAGAGGGCGGGCAAGGTGTACGTCGACGCCGGCCAGAACGCCAAGGGGCAGACGCTGGTCGCGCCGTACTCGGTCCGGCCCTATCCAGGGGCCCCGGTGTCGGCGCCCCTGGCCTGGGAAGAGCTCGACGACGACATATACCCGGAGATGTTTCGCATCGGATCGATGTTCGAACGCATC
>DASTUJ010000197.1 GCA_035759705.1 Actinomycetota bacterium
TCTGGTCGGCCCGCCAGGTCGGGACCTCGTTGACCACCACCGCCCCGTAGTCGAGCGCCTTCGCCGCCCGCATCGCCTTCGATATGTCCGACGTGAAGATCGCCGCCTGCAGCCCGTACTGGCTGTTGTTGGCCAGCGCCAGCGCTTCGTCCAGATCGTTGTAGGTCGCAACCGCCACGACCGGGCCGAAGACCTCCTCCGAGCAGACCTTCATCTGTTGGTTCACATCGGCCAAAAGCACCGGGTGTACCACGCCGGCCGGATCGCCCGGGCCCGGTCCCGCCAACAAACGGGCACCTCCGGCAACCGCTTCGTCCACCCAGGAGCGCACCCGGTCGGCGTCGCCGCTCGAAATCAGGGCGGAGACCTCGGTCTCCTCGCCGGCCGGGTCCCCGACCACCAGGGACGACACCTCCTTCGCCAGCAGGTCGCAGAAGTCCCCGGCGACCGCCTCTTGCACGTACACCCGTTGGGTCGAGATGCACGACTGCCCGGCGTGGCTGTAACCCGCTACCCGGATCTTGGCTGCCGCCGCCGCCCAGTCGCCGTCCGGCTCGATGATCACCGGGCTGTTGTTCCCCAGCTCCAGGTTCACCTTCTTCTTCGGGGCCGACGCCCGGATGGCCCACCCGACCTCCCGGGAGCCGGTGAAGGTGATCATCGCCACGTCCTCGTGCTCCACCAGGCGCTGGGCGGTTGCCCCGCTGCACGGAACGACGTTGATCCAGCCCGCCGGCAGGCCGGCGTCCTCGAACAGGTCGGCGAGGGCGTGGGCGCACAGCGGCGTGGTCGACGCCGGCTTCAGCACCACCGGGCACCCGGCCGCCACCGCAGGACCGAGCTTGTGGACCACCAGGTTCACCGGGAAGTTGAACGGGGTGATCGCGGCGACCACGCCCACCGGCACCCGGATGACGAACCCGATCTTGCCGGCGCCGGCGGCCGACGCATCGAGCGGCACCGTCTCCCCGGTCAGCGTGCGGGCGGCGGCCCCCGAGAAGCGCAGTGTGTCGATCGCCCTCTGGGCCTCTACCCGGGCGTGCCGGATGGGCTTGGCCGCCTCCTCGCAGATCAACCGGGCCAGTTCCTCGACCCGCTCCTTCGCCAGGCGGGCCGCCTCGTCCAGGATCTCGGCCCGGCGGTACGGCGGCAGCGGCTCGCCGGTGAGAACCGACTTGGCAGCAGCGACCGCCGCATCCAGGTCCGCCGCCCCCGCCGACGCCACCCGGCCGACCAGGTGGCCGTCGTACGGCGAGTGGACCTCGATCACGCCGTCGCCGGGCGACCGGCCGGCCCCTATCCGCAGGGGAACCGGCTCCATCAGAACTTCGCCATCACGTGCTTGACCAGCGTGTAGTCCTCCACCGCGTAGGCGGACATGTCCTTGCCGTAACCCGACCGCTTGTACCCGCCGTGCGGCATCTCCGAGACCAGCGGCAGGTGGTCGTTGATCCACACCGTCCCGTACTTGAGAGCCCGCGCCGCCTTCAAAGCCCGCGAGGTGTCCCGCGTCCACACCGACGCCGACAGCCCGTAGTCCACGTCGTTGGCCCACGCCAGCGCCTGGTCGTCGTCGTCGAACCGCTGGACGCTCACCACCGGCCCGAACACCTCCTTGCGGACGATCTCCGAGCCCTGCTCGACCCCCGCCACCACCGTCGGAGTGTAGAAGTACCCGGGGCGGTCGCTCCGTTCGCCCCCGATGAGGACCGACCCGCCGGCCGACCTCGCCCGGTCGACGAACCCGCTCACCCGGTCCAGCTGCTCCTCCGACACCACCGGCCCCATCTCGATCTGTTCGCCCTCGTCCGGGCTGCCGACCTTCAGCGACTCCACCGCCGGGACCAGCTGGTCCAGCAGGCCGTCGTAGACCTTCGGCCCGGCGAGAACCCGGCACGCAGCCGTGCAGTCCTGGCCGGTGTTGAAGAACCCGGCGAGCCGGATGCCGGCGACCACCGCTTCCATGTCCGCGTCGTCGAATACAACCACCGGCGCCTTGCCGCCCAACTCCAGGTGGACCTTCTTCAGGGTGTCCGCCGCCGCCTTCGCGACCTCAACCCCGGTGGCGACGTCCCCGGTCAGCGACACCATGTCCACGCCCGGGTGGCGGACCAGCCCCGCCCCGACCGGCTCGCCGTCGCCGGTGATCACGTTGAGCACCCCGGGCGGGAAGATGTCGGCCGCGAAGTCGGCCAGGCGAAGTGCGCTCAGCGGGGTCAGCTCGCTCGGCTTGAGGATCACGGTGTTCCCGGCGGCCAGCGCCGGCCCGATCTTCCAGATGGCCATCATCAGCGGGTAGTTCCAGGGGGCGATCGAAGCGACAACGCCGATCGGCTCCCGCCGGATCATGCTGGTGTAGCCCTCCATGTACTCCCCCGCCGACCTGCCCTCCAGCAGCCGGGCGGCGCCGGCGAAGAAGCGCAGGTTGTCGACGGTGAACTCGACGTCGAAGCTGGAGACCGAGCTGGGCTTGCCGACGTTCGCCGACTCCAGGCCGGCCAGCTCCTCCGCCGCATCCTCGATCTTCTGCGCCAGCTTCAGCAGCATGAAGCTGCGGTCCTTGGGGGTGGTGTTCGACCAGGTTTCGTCGAACGCCGCCCGGGCCGCTGCGACCACCGCGTCCACGTCCTCCTGTCCGCCGCTCGGCACCTCGGCGATCGGCTCGGCGGTTGCCGGGTTGTAGATCGTCCTGGTCTGCCCGGACTGCGCCGGGACCCACTTGCCGCCAACGAACATCTCCGACTGCTTGACCGCTATCGCCATCTCAGACCTCCTTGTGAAACCTGCTTGCAAACCTGATTTTCGTCTCTCCCGACGGGTCCCGCGGGTTGGTCAGCCGCTGGGCGAGGATGATCGGGATCGTCGTGATTGCAATGACCACGATCGCCACCACGTTGGTCACCGGGCGCTGCCGGGGCCGGGTGAGGCTGGCGAAGATCCAGATCGGCAGCGTCTCCTGCTGGCCTGCGGTGAAGGTGGTGACGATGATCTCGTCGAACGACAGGGCGAAGGCCAGCATGCCCCCGGCGACCAGCGCGGTGGCCAGGTTCGGCAGCAGCACGTGGCGGAAGGTCTGCAGGCCCGAGGCCCCCAGGTCCATCGACGCCTCTACCAGCGACCACTGCATCCGCCGGAACCGGGCGAGCACGTTGTTGTAGACCACCACCACGCAGAACGTGGCGTGCCCGACGACGATGCTCCAGGTCCCCAGGCCGAGGTCGCCCAGCGAGATCGCCGACCGGATCGCGATGCCGGTGACGATGCCCGGCAGCGCGATCGGCAGCAGCACCAGCAGCGAGACCGCGTTCTTCCCGAAAAACTTCGTCCGGTACACCGCGGCGGCGAGCAGGCTGCCCAGGACCAGCGCGATCCCGGTTGAGATCGACGCGACCAGCAGCGACAGCCGCAGCGCCGCCCAGATGGAGGGGTTCCCGGCCGCCACCTCGAACCACCTCAGCGTAAAACCGGGCGGCGGGAAGCGGAAGCTGGAGTCTTCGGTGGTGAAGGCGTAGAGCAGGATGATCGCCAGCGGGAAGTACAAAAAGAGCACGACACCGCCGGTGGCGAACTTGAGCGCCAGGCCCCGCCGCATGCTAAAGGGCCTCGAAGGCGCCGGCCTTCTTGGCGCCGAGCAGGTAGATGCCCATGATCGTCATCGGCACCACGGTGAAGGCCGCGGCCAGCGGCAGGTTGCCCGCGATGCCCTGGTGCAGGTACACGGCGGCCCCGATGAAAAAGCTCGAGTTCCCGATGATCGCCGGGATGATGAAGTCGCCGAGGGTGAGCGAAAAGGTGAAAATCGACCCGGCGACCAGCCCGGGAAGCACCAGCGGCAGCGTCACCCGCCGGAAGGTGGTCGACGGCCCGGCCCCCAGGTCGCTCGACGCGTCCAGGTACGACCTAGGCACCCGCTCCAGGGCGGCGGCCAGCGGCAGGATCATGTAGGGCAGCCAGGTGTACACGAACACCACCCACATCCCGAGGTAGGACTGCGAGAGCGACGGCCCGCCGATCACCGGCACCGACAGCACCCAGTCCAGAACGCCGGCAAGCCCGATCCGCTCGACGAACCACGCCGCAATCCCCTCCTTGGCCAGTATCAGCTTCCACGAGTAAACCCGGACCAGATAGCTGGACCACAACGGCATCAGCACAGTCAGGACCAGCAGCGTCTTCATCCGGGGCGAAGCCAACCGGGCCGTGTAGTAGGCAATCGGGAACGCAATGGCCCCGCAGGCCAGGGTCACGGCGGCCGCCATCGTGGCGGTCCGCAGGATGATGTCGACGTTGGAGTCGCTCAGCAGCTCCCGGTAGGAGCTCAACCCGAACTCCTTGACCACCGTCCCGGTGAACTCCTCCAGCCGGTAGAAGCTCTGGATCAAAAGGGCCCCGAGGGACCCGAGGTAGAACACCCCCAGCCACGCCAGACCGGGCGAAAGCAGCAGGATCAGCTTCAGGTTGGGGTGGCGGTGGAACCACGACGAGAGCCGGCGGGCGGGAGAGGGCTGCCGGGCTGCTGCTACAGCCACGGAGCCACTCCCGCCCAAACCGGCTTCATCTTCAATCAGCTACTGCGAACTACCTGCCGCCGATGACTGCCACGTAGTTCGTGGCCCACTGGCTGTACGGGATGCACTCCCGGTCGCCGTCGGGTTCGAAGCAGTCGGCCTGCGGCGTCTTCCAGAACGCGATCCGGTCGAAGTTCTCGAAGCCGTTCGTGGTGCAGCCCTCCGCTCCCAGCAGCTCGTTGCCTTCGCAGGCGTCCGGTACCGACGGAACCGATCCGAACCAGCTGGCCAGGTCGCCCTGCACCTTCTCGTTCAGCGACCACTCCATCCACTTGTACGCGCAGTTGGGGTTCGGAGCGTTCGAGTGCATCATCGTGGTGTCGGCCCAACCGGTCGCGCCCTCCTTCGGGATGACGCTGGCGATCGGCGCCGGCTTCGTCTTCAACAGGTTCACCTGGAACGGCCAGGACGAGCTGGCAACCGCTCCCTCGTTGGTGAAGTCGTCGACCTGGACGAACGCGTCGTGCCAGTACCGGCCGACCAGCTGGCGCTGCTGGCGCAGCAGGTCCAGGGCCGCCTTGAACTGGGCCTCGTCGAGTGCGTAGGGGTCTTCGATGCCGAGCTCGGGCTTGGTCGCCTTGAGGTACAGGGCGGCGTCGGCCACGTAGATGGGCCCGTCGTACGCCTGGATCCGGCCCCGGTTGGACCTGCCGTCCGGCAGCCGGGTCTCCTCGAAGACCACGCTCCAGCTGTCCGGGGGCTGGTTGCGGAAGGCCTCGGTGTTGTACATCAATACGTTCGAGCCCCACTGGTAGGGCACGCCGTAGTGCTCCTTCTCACCGTCGCCGTCCTTGTCGACGGTGTGCCACGGCGCATCCTGCAGCCGCTCGTCGACCTTGTCGTAGCTCTCGATGAGGTCCAGGTTGATCGGCTGAACCGCGCCGCTTGCGATCAGACGAAGGCTGGCGTCTCCCGAGGCCGTCACCAGGTCGTACCCCGACCCCTCCTGCATGAGCGAAGCCATCTCGTCCGACGTGCCGGCCGTCTTCACCTTGACGTCACAGCCCGACTCCTCCTCGAACTCGGTGACCCAGTCGTACTTCGGGTCGGTGTCCCCCCGCTCGATGTAGCCGGCCCAGGCGATGATGTTGACCTCGCCCTCCGACTCGCCGACCTCTTCCTGGACGCCGGCGGCGGTGTCGCCTCCGTCGTCGTCGTCTCCGCCACAGCCGGCCGCCACCAGCATCAGCGCCAGCATCAACGCTGTGAGTCGCCATCTCCTGCGCCTCATCTGTTCCTCCTCCTTCGGGCTCCCACCCGTTTTGCGCCCCCGGCCCCCTTCTTAGACCGGGCGGTTGTTCCTCCTGTCCCAGGCGATCCGCACCCGGCGCCCCAGGACGTCCAGTGCCTCGGGGGATCGCAGACCCCGGTTCTGCTCGTTGACGATCAACGTCTGGTCGCCGGCACCGTCCACCGACACCAGGAAGCGGGTCGACGACCCCAGGTAGATGACCTCCTCGATCCGTCCGGAGACGACGCAGTCGTCGGGCGCCGGAAGGTCCGCCTCCAGGAGGAAACGCATCTTCTCCGGGCGGATGGTGAAGGGTTCCTCGCTGCCGGCGATCTTCTCCGCCGCCGCTCCCTCCACCAGGTTCGATGTCCCGACGAACCCGGCGACGAAACGGGAGGCAGGCCGTTCGTACACGTCCGCCGGGGGCCCGACCTGCTCGATGCGGCCGTCGTTGAGCACCGCCAGCCGGTGGCTCATGGTCAGGGCCTCCTCCTGGTCGTGCGTGACGTAGATAAAGGTCAGGCCGAGGTCTCGCTGGATCGCCTTCAGCTCGATCTGCATCTGCTGCCTGAGCTTGAGGTCCAGGGCGCCGAGCGGCTCGTCGAGCAGCAGGACCCCGGGGCGGTTCACCAGCGCCCGGGCGAGCGCCACCCTCTGGCGCTGGCCGCCGGACAGCTCGGCGGGCTTGCGCTTCCCGTACGCCTCCAGGCGCACCATCCGAAGGGCGTCGGCCACCCGGTCCCGTCGGTCCCGGGCCGACACCTTCTTGACCATCAGGCCGTACTCGACGTTGGCCGCCACCGTCATGTGGGGGAACAGAGCGTAGTCCTGGAAAACCGTGTTGACGTCCCGGTCGTAGGGCGGCAGGCCGGTGACATCCTGGCCCAAAAGGAACACCCGGCCCGTGGTGGGGGTCTCGAAGCCGGCGATGAGCCTGAGGGCGGTGGTCTTGCCGGATCCGGAGGGGCCCAGGAGGGAGAAAAACTCGCCCTGCTCGATCTTGAGGTCCAGTTCCTCGAGTGCGGTGACCTCTCCGTAGCGCTTGCTCGCCCCCCGGATTTCAACCGCCGGGGCGGCTGTGGCGCCCTCGGCAGGTGACCTCTCTGCGGTTGCACTCACATCCGGCAAAAGGTGAACCTCCGCTGCAAGCGATTTAGTTAGAGATAGTATAATCAAGCGATCAAATTGCTTGCCAACTTGAGATCACGGCAGTATTTTGTCGGCAGATGCGCCTCTTCATGACGGAAATGGAGGTCGCTGTGGACGACGCGGGCTCGCTCGGACGGGCAGCCAACGACCACCTGTGGCTGCACTTCAACAAGCTCCCGACCGAGGAGTCACCCCTCCCGAGAATGATCGACAGCGGCGAGGGCTCCTACGTATGGGACACGGAAGGAAACCGCTACCTCGACGGCCTCGCCGGGCTTTTCGTCGTCCAGGTGGGCCACGGGCGGGCAGAGATCGCCGATGCCATGTCCCGGCAGGCAGGCAGGCTCGCCTACTTCCCGATCTGGGCGTACCCGCACTCCCCTGCGGCTCGTCTGGCCGAGCGCATCGCCGCCCTCGCCCCGGGCGACCTGAACCGGGTGTTCTTCACCACCGGCGGGAGCGAGGCGGTCGAGTCCGCCTGGAAGCTCGCCCACAACTACTTCTCGCTGATCGGCCGGCCCGAGCGGCAGAGGGTGATCTCCCGCCGGATGGCGTATCACGGCACGACCCTCGGCGCCCTCGCCGTCACGGGACTGGAGACCCTGCGGAAACCCTTCCTCCCCCTGCTGAACGGCAAGTCGTGCCATGTGGCGAACACCAACCGTCTGCACTGCCCGCTCTGCGCAGGCGAGCCGGCCTGCACGCTGGCGTGCGCCGATGAGATCGAGCAGGCGATCCTGGAGCAGGGACCCGAAACCGTCGCCGCGGTCTTCCTCGAGCCGGTGCAAAACGCCGGAGGCTGTTTCACCCCCGCGCCCGGCTACTTCGCCCGGGTCCGTGAGATCTGCGACCGATACGGCGTGCTGCTGGTGTCGGACGAGGTGATCTGCGCCTTCGGGAGGCTGGGCGACTGGTTCGGCTGCAGCCGCCTGGGATTCCAGCCGGACATGATCACCTTCGCCAAAGGCGTCACGTCGGGCTACTCCCCGCTGGGAGGGGTGGTGATCAGCGACCGGATCGCCCAACCGTTCCTGGACGGCAAGTCTTCGTTCGTCCACGGGCTCACCTTCGCCGGGCACCCGGTGGGGTGCGCCGCGGCGCTGGCGAACCTGGAGGTGATGGAACGGGAGGGGTTGAACCAGAGGGTGCTCGACCTGGAGGGCGAGTTCCGCAGCCGGCTGGAGACGCTGCTCGACCTGCCGATCGTCACCGACGTCCGGGGTATGGGGTACTTCTGGGCGATCGAGATGGCCAAAGATGGTGAGCCGTTGGCTCTCGCCGAGAAGGAGTGGTTGATCCGCCGGTTCCTCAGCCGGCGCCTTCCGGAGTCCGGACTGCTCTGCCGGGTGGACGACCGGGGCGACCCCGTGATCCAGCTTTCGCCACCGTTGATTTGCGGCCCGGCGGAGTTCGACGAGATGACCGCCGCCATCCGCCGCTGCCTGGAGGAGGCTTGGGAGGAGCTTCGGACCGTTTCTGCCGGCGAAGCGATTCCTGCCGGGCCGCCCGGCGGCCGCTGACGTGACTGCCGACTCGATAGAGCTCGACGACATCGACCGCGCGATCATCCGCCAGCTTCAGGTCGACGGCCGCACGCCCTACTCCAAGCTCGGGCCGGTGGTGGGCCTCTCCCAGGCGGCGGTCCGTCCCAGGGTCCAGCGCCTCATCGACCGCGGGGTGATTCAGGTCGTTGCGGTCACCGACCCGTTCACCCTGGGCTTCACCATCCAGGCGATGATCGGGATCCGGGCCGAAGGCAGCGTGAAGACGGTGGGCGACGCCTTGAGCGACATTGCCGAGGTCGAGTACGTGGTGATCACGGCCGGCCGCTACGACATCCTGGCGGAGGTCATCTGCACCGACACCCACGCCCTTTTCGACCTGGTCAACGATCGGATCAGAAGCCTGCCCGGCGTGGCGTCGACCGAGATCTTCACCTACCTCGGGGTCGTGAAGCGGAGTTACTCCTGGGACCCGGGAACCCCCTAAACATCGGCGGTTTTCGCCCTTCGGGGGCCGGGTAGATACCTATTGAAGCTATCCGGAAGGAGGAAAACATGGAGTCTGAGACCCCTGAACTGCTCCCCGGAGAACAAAAGAAGGTGCCGGACCCGGAGGCACTTCCCCAGACGGTGACTACGGCCGCCGCCTTCCAAGGAAAGCCGCCGGTGGCCAAAGAACCGGCTGAAGCCGGTAACCGGAGCGGGCCGGACTAGCTCGCACCACTTCTACTTCCCAGGGCCCCGGTTCATCCGGGGCCCTTTTTTTCTGAAACAAAACCCGCCCAAGACCTATTTAGGACAGGAACTGTCCGCATGATTTCGTAGCCTTTGGTTGTTCAATCGACCAAGGGAGACTGCGATGCTGGAGCGAGAGGGATTTATCCACGGCGTGCCCTGCTGGATCGACAGCGGCCGCCGCGACGGCGACAAGGCGGTCGAGTTTTACGGGAAGCTTTTCGGCTGGGAGTTCACCAACGTCGCCCCTCCCGGGACGGGCAGCTACTTCCTGGCGAAGAAGGGCGGCAAGCTGGTCGGGGCGATAGGGGCCAGCGAGTACAACAACGAGAACCCGGTCTGGAACACCTACATCCAGGTGGACGACGTCGACATCACGGCCAAGGCCGTAGCGGAGGCCGGCGGCAAGGTGACGATGGAGCCCATGGACGTCGGTGAGGCCGGCCGGATGGCCTTCTTCACCGACCCGACGGGGGCCGAGTTCGCCGTGTGGCACGGCGGAACCCTCAAGGGCGCCGAGCTGGTAAATGCGCCCGGGTCGTGGAACTCGAGCGACCTGCACACCAGCGACACCGGCGCCGCCTCGGCCTTCTACCACTCGGTCTTCGGCTGGGAGACCGACCTCCTGGAGTTCGGGGGCTTCAAGTCCTGGCTGTTCCGGCTTCCCGGCTACGGCGACTTCCTGGAGCAGTTCGACCCTGAGATCCGCACCCGGCAAGCCGCCGACCAGGCGCCTCCCGGGTTCGAGGACGCAGTCGGGTGGATGGCGGAGCTTAGCGAGGGCTCTCCACGGTTTGTCGTCACATTCGCCGTGGCCGACACCGACGCCACCGTCGCGTTGTGCGAGCAGCTGGGCGGCTCGGTGGTCCAGCCGGCCTACACCATGGGACCAGTCCGGGAAGCCGTGCTTGCCGACCCCGAGGGCGCCGAATTCCGCATCGGCCACTACGACCCGAACCGTGAGTCCTAGCTTTCTGATCACCCGACAAGGCCCGGCTCAAGCCGGGCCTTGTCCGTTCGGGACTCGCTAAAGTAGGGCGATGAACGACGACCCCCAGGCACGTGCCCGCTTCGATGCCATCGACGACTTCTACGGCAGCGAGGTGAAAAAGGGCACCGATCCCATGCAGGACGCCCTAAGAACCTGGGACCACAACGAGTACCAACCGCTGCAGAACCGTGACCCCGAGCTCTACGGCCTGATCTGCAACCAGCTCGACTTCCCCATCGACATCCTGATCGGCGAGGGCTCAGTGAAGCTGGGCCGGAACGACCGCCACATCGTCCTGACATGGAACGGCGACGACGAGGACCTGCTGGACCTGGTGCTCGAAGGGGCGAAGCTGATCTAGTTACGGTAAGCCGGATGGACCCCATTCGTTGGTCCATTCGGCCCCCTAATCGCGTGAATGCCTGCGCGAACACAAAGAGCTGCCGATGAAGTGGTGTGAATTCACCGCCCCTGGCGTCCGATCCGGTTCTGGTCAACCGGTTCCGGCGCTTCTCGCACGCCGCAGCGGCGATTGCCGCTGCCGTCGGAGCCCTGGTCCTGCTTGGTTGGATCTTCGACCTGCCGGTCATCAAGAGCGTGCTTCCCGGCCAGGCCACCATGAAGCCGAACACCGCGCTGGCCTTCCTTCTAATGGGCCTGAGTCTTGGGGCCCTCTCCGCATCCGATCCCTCCAAACTGCGAGCCCGAACAGGTGAGATAGCGGCGGGGCTGACCGGCTCCATCGGGCTGGCCACCCTCCTTCAGTACTCCCTTGGGTGGGACCTGGCAATCGACCGTCTTCTGTTCAACGCGACCGGGCCGCACCGAATGTCCCCTTCAACCGCCGGCTCCCTGCTGGCGATGGGGTTCGCGCTGCTTCTGGTGGCCCGGGAGAGAGACCGCGCGGCCAGGTTTTTTGCGACCCTGGTGAGTATCACCAGCCTCGTGGCGGTGCTCGGCTACCTCTACCGGGTTCCCGCCATGCACCGGCTGCCGGGCTACGGGAGCATGGCACTGCACACCGCACTCACGCTGCTCGTTACCGCGCTAGGCCTGATGGTGCTGCGTCCGGAGCGGCTGGCGATCTCGGCCCGAAACTCCGGTGGCGTCCTCCTGAGGAGGTTGTTCCCGGCGATGGTCGTTGCCCTGGTGATCCTGGGATGGGTCCAGGTCGAGGCCCAGCGCGCCCAGTTGACCGACTCGGCCTCCGGCATCTCGGTGATGGTTGTGATTCGTATGGTGGTGCTGAGCGGTTTCATCGCATGGGCCGCGAGCTCCCTTCGCAAGGTCGAGCGTGGCCGCGTGGCGGCAGAACACGCCCTCAGGGACCTCAACCTCGAACTCGAGGACCGGGTACGGGCACGGACCGAGGAGCTGGCGGCCAGCGAGAGGCGCGCGGCGGCAATCATCGCCACCTCGGCCGACGGCTTCGTGTCGTTCGACTCCACCGGCAGGATCATCGACTGGAACCGCCGGGCCGAACTCATCTTCGGCTGGGAGAGGCACGAGATTTTGGGGCAGCGCCTGACCGATACCCTCATCCCGCTCCGGTCCCGAGATGCGTTCGAGGCGGGCATGAGCCGCTTTCTGGTCACCGGGGAGAGTCCGATCATCGCCGGAGGGATGGAGACGACGGCGACCCACCGGGACTACCGCGAGTTTCCGATCGAGCTGACGGTCTGGGCAACCTCCGACGGCGACAGTCTCAGCTTCAACGCCTTCGTCAAGGACATCACCGAACGCAAGCATGCGGAACACCGGCTTCGCGAGAGCGAGGAGCGCTTTAGGTTGCTGGCAGAAACCGCTCCCGTAGGTATCTACCGGTGGGACACGCTCGGGAGATGCACCTACGTGAACCGCGCCTGGACCACCATCACCGGGCTTTCTCCACAGCAGGCCGGCAGCGACGGCTGGGCGAGCATCCTCCACCCCGAGGACATCGTTCAGGTGCTGTCGGCTCGCCGGGAGGCCACGGACAACTCTGTCGACCCGCAGCTTCGCTACCGAATTCGCACACCGGGAGGAGTCGAGAAGTGGGTCGACTCACGAGCGGTTGCCATCAAGGGGAGCGACCATTCGACACTCGGCTACATCGGGACGATGATCGACGTCACTGCTCAGGTCGAGGCTGAGATTGCTATTGCCTCCGCCCGGGACGAGGCCCTCAGCGCCTCCGAGAGCAAGTCGCAGTTTCTGGCGATGATGAGCCACGAGATCAGGACACCCATGAACGGCGTCATCGGACTTACCGGACTCCTTCTGGATACCCCCCTCAACGCTACCCAGCGAAGCTACGCCGAAGGCGTTCAGGTCTCCGGTGAAGCACTGCTCGGCATCATCAACGACATCCTGGACTTCTCGAAGATTGAGGCCGGCAAGCTGGAGCTCGAGGACGAGGCGTTCGACCCGGCCAACACGGTTTCCCGGGTGGCCGGCCTGGTTGACCAGCAGGCCCGCGCCCGGGGGCTGCAAATGGTGGTCGAGTGCGATCCCGACCTTCCCTTCAGCGTACGGGGCGATGAAGGACGGCTGCGGCAGATACTCCTCAACTTCGCGACCAATGCGATCAAGTTCACCAGCATTGGCAGGGTGACCATCCGGGCTTCCCTCGATGGCCTGCAGCCGGACGAGGGAGCCGCCGTCCGATTCGAGGTTGTCGACACCGGAACCGGCATCGCCGACGACGTTGCCGGCCGGCTGTTCCAGCCTTTTGTCCAGGCCGACGCCTCCACCACGCGCCGTTACGGAGGCACCGGACTGGGGCTGGCCATCTGCCGCCAGCTCGCCACGGCGATGGGAGGCGAGGTGGGGCTGGAAAGCCGGTTGGGCCAAGGCAGTAACTTCTGGCTGCGGCTGACGTTTGCCGGCGCCGAGCCGCTTGGTCAAACGAGCGAAGGTTCGGTCCGGGAACTTCCCCGGCAGCGTTCACTCGGACGGCCGGGGAAGATCCTGGTCGTTGAGGACCACCCGATCAACCAGCAGGTGACACAGGCCTATCTGGCGCACCTCGGGTACGACTCGCAGATCGTTCAAAACGGCCTCGAAGCGCTCGCGGCGCTGGAGGAAGAGTCGTTCGACGCCGTGCTCATGGACTGCCACATGCCGGATATGGACGGTTACCAGGCGACCGAGGAGGTCAGGCGCCGGGAGGGTGATTCAGTGCACACCCCGATCATCGCCATGACGGCGAGCGCGCTGGAGCAGGATCGGGGGAAGTGTATCGCCGCCGGCATGGACGACTACCTGGCCAAGCCCATCGCCGACGGCGAGTTGAAGAGGGTCCTGGCGAGATGGATCCCTGCGGCCTGACGGGGCTACAACCCAGCCGCGGTAAACCGTACCCGTCCCACCCAGCACTATCTGGACGTTAACGATGTATGGGACAAGCGGGACAATCGGCACGGCGGGAGTACGAGCGACGGCGCCATGCCGACCTCCAAAGGCGCCGGCAGCACTACAAGTGGAAACTTGCGTGCGTTGTTACCGCGCCCCTACTCGTCTACGCCGTGGCTCGGGCCGCTTTTCTCGAGCCGTTCGATCGCAACGCCAGCTTTTTGGCCGGCTTGCTGGCCGTTGTCGTCGCCACGAAGCTCGCCTCGAATCTTTGGGGTAGAAAAGCCACAACGGATGCCTGGCGGAAGGGCGCTGACGGCGAGGAGCTGACGGCTCGGACACTCGCAAGGCTGCCGGTTCCATATGTTTCGCTGCACGATCTGCGCATTCCCGGCTCCCGGGCCAACATCGACCATCTAGTGATCGGGCCGTCCGGAGTGTTCACGGTGGAGACCAAGCACTACGCCGGCGACGTCGAGGTGAAGTGCGGGAGAGCGCAGCGGGGTGGGCGGTCGATGTCTTCGGTGGTGGAACAGGCGGCCGGGCAGGCGAAAGTGGCTTCCGGGATTCTCGGCTGTGTAGTACGCCCGATAGTTTGCATCCAGGGCGGCCGGGTGACCGGCCCGCTGTTCTCCCGGCCTGTTGTCGGCAAGGTCCGCTTCTGTTCCGACCGTCACCTCAACAACGTCATCACCTCTGCTAGTGGAGCCCTCTCAAACGAGGCCGTCATGGGAATCGTCGACCTGGCGAACCGCGGGTTCGGCGTGGACGACTTAACCTGAGTCCGTTCGGTAGGAACCAATCCCTCCATAGACGGCGGAACCGGACACCAGGAAGCCTTCCAGCCCGTCCTCGGCCACGAGTTCCAAACTCGTCAGCCCCGGCACTTCGGCTAGCCCCACTGAGGCCGGACGCTTCGCCTCCGACGCGAACAACTTGGAAAACGACCAGTGTTGTGCCTCGAGAAGCGTCCGAAGTGCCAGCTGAGAGATGAGACCCAGGTCCTCGCAGGCCTCGAGTTTCAGCACTCCCCATTTCGTCCGGTAGAGCTCGGCGGCTTCCAGCCACTCGCCGGACTCCAGTTCCACCACCGGCCGTCCCTTTCCGTACTCCAGCGTCACCCGGTGGTAGGAAGGTTCGGTGGGGTCCATGACCTCCAACTGCTCGTCGTCAAGGAACGTCAGCCAAACAGGAAGCCGGGTTCCGAAATCCCCGGTGGCCCGGACTGCCGCGGGAATGTAGCCCACGGGGTTTATGTGGGCCGAGAACGCCAGCTGCAGGCCGTAGCTCCAGCCCTTGACCACGGGGATCGCCGAGCCCGGAACCCCGGAGAACTTCCTCGCGAGCTGCGGCGGCGAGGCGTTGGAGCCGAAGGCCAGAACCGCCGTCCTCCGGTCGAGAGAGGATGCGCCCAAATCCGACAGGAACTTGTCGAGTGAAAGCTGGCTTCCTTCTACCCGCCACCTTCCCAGCCTATGAGAGCTGCCCGCCAGTGGAAGCACCTGGTGTCCGAAAAGAAGATAGGAGTATTCCGGCGTGGGGCCCGGGTAGACCGACGGCTCGTCCAGCGCCGGAATGCCCAGGCTCGACGCCTCCAAAATCGCCCCTAGATCTTGCCGGTGCGAATCGAGTGAACCGGCGGCAGGTGCCGGGCCCCCTCGTACCAGGTCTTCCCGCCGTCGGCGGTGCCGTAGAGGTCCCCCGAGGTCGCTCCGAACCACATGCCCAGGGGCTCCTGGCCGTCCGTGCACCACGCCTGGCGCAGCAGGGTCAGGAAGGCGCCCTTTTGCGGAAGACCCTGGTCGAGGGTGTTCCAGCTTGCTCCGCGGTCGGTGGTCTCGAAGACCCGGACCTTCCCGTCGACGGTAACCCGGTCGACCTGGGAGACCAGCGGGATGACGAACGCCCGGTCCGGGTTCTTCGGGTCGATGGCCATCGGCAGGCCGAAGTCGCTCGGCAGACCGTCGGCGATCGAGTGCCAGGTCCGTGCGGCGTCGTCGGAGCGGAAGACCCCGTTGTGGAACTGCAGGTAGAGGGTGTCCGGCTGGACCGGCGACCGGTTCACGCTGTGAACGCACTGGATCTGCTGGTCGTCGGGAGCGTCCTCGGGCCACCTCGGCAGGCCCTTGATGCGGCGCTCCCAGGTGGCTCCGCCGTCCTCGGTGTGCAGGACACCGACCGAGGAGATGCCGATGGTCAACTTCGACGGGTCGCCGGGGTACGGGCAGATCGAGTGCAGGCAGAGCCCGCCGCCGCCGGCCATCCAGTTGGGGCGGGTCGGGTCGTCCCACAGGGCCCGGTTGAGCTCCCAGGTCCGGCCGCTGTCGGTGCTGCGGAACAGGGCAGCGGGGGCGACCCCGCACCAGATCTCACCCTCGGCCTCACCGGGCTGGATGCACCAGACCTTCTCGACCTTGGCGTCGATGTCATTGGGGAACTCCGGGCCCTCGGCCATCTGCCACTCGCCGTCCGGGTCCTCGGTGTACCAGATGTGCGGTCCGAACAGGTTTCCGGGGGACATCTCCTTGAACTCCTCCGGCCAGTGGGTGACACCGGCGAGGTAGGTGCCGGTCCGCGGGTCGAAGGCCGCGAAGTCGACGGGCATCTCGACGAAGTGCCGGGACGCGATCTCCAGCGGTCCCTGCCGGTCTCCGCGCATGACGAACAGACCTTTTCTCGTGCCCACCAGGATCTCGGTTTCCGACATAGCGACCTCCTTTTGCTCGAAACTCGATGCCGGCCGAGTACCACCGGCAGGCCCACCCTTATCCTTCGACAAACCGGCGCAGATCGAAAGGGGTCAATCGGCGATCACATTCGACGTCCGGCCGAAATGCGACGAGAATCGGTTGTATATGAGCCCCAGTACCCTCGCCATCGAGGCCTCCGGCCTGGTCAAGGCGTTCGGCGAGACCAAAGCGGTCAACGGCGTCGACCTGTCGGTCCGCCGCGGGTCGGTCTACGGCGTGCTCGGCCCCAACGGCGCCGGCAAGACGACGATCATCCGGATGCTGGCGACCCTGCTCCGGCCCGACGCCGGAGAGGCCCGGGTGCTCGGCCACGACCTGCTGACCCACCCGGACGCGGTGCGTGCCGGCATCAGCCTCACCGGGCAGTTCGCCTCGGTGGACGAGGATCTCACCGGCCGCGAGAACCTCATCCTGATCGGCAGGCTGCTCGGCCTGAAGCGGGCCGCAGTGAAGGACCGGGCGGCCGAGCTGCTGGAGGCCTTCGGGCTCTCCGAGGCCGGCAATCGCCTGGTCAAGACCTACTCCGGCGGCATGCGGCGGCGGCTGGACATCGCCGCGAGCGTCGTGGTCACCCCGGAGCTGATGTTCCTGGACGAGCCCACCACCGGACTCGACCCCCGCTCCCGCAACCAGGTCTGGGAGATCATCCGGGCCCTCGTCACCGGCGGCGCCACCATTCTGCTCTGCACGCAGTACCTGGAGGAGGCCGACCAGCTGGCCGACGGCATCGCGGTCGTCGACCACGGCAGGGTCATCGCCGAGGGGACCCCGGCGCAGCTGAAGTCGTCGGTCGGCGCGGGCACGCTGGAGGTGCGGTTGTTCAAGCCGGAGCAGCGGGACGAGGCAGCCGGCCTGCTGGAGCGGCTGCTCGGGCCGGTCACCCTGCAGGCCGACCCCGCCGGGCTTACGGTCGCCTGTTCGGACGCCCACCGGGCGGCTGCGGCCATCGCCGGGATGTCCCGGTCCGGCATCGAGATCGCAGACTTCTCGCTGGGCCAGCCGAGTCTGGACGAGGTGTTCCTGGCACTGACCGGGCACCCGGCCGAGGAGACGGCCGAAGAAGAGCCGGCCGGGAGGAAGGCACCCCGATGAGCGTAGAACCGGCAATCCGGGCCGAGGATGCGACCGCCGACGAAGCGGCAGTCCTCAAAGCCATTGCGTCGACCGAACGCCCACCCCCGGTGACGGCGCTCTCGGCCGCCCTGACCTTCGGCTGGCGGGGGATGCTGAAGATCAAGCACGTCCCCGAGCAGTTGATGGACGTCACGATCACCCCCGTCATGTTCGTGCTGATGTTCACCTACCTGTTCGGCGGCGCAGTCGCCGGCTCGACCGCCGAGTACCTCAACTACATCCTCCCGGGCATCCTGGTGATGTCAGTGCTGTTCACCACGGTGTACTCGGGGGTGGCCCTCAACACCGACGTCACGAAGGGCGTCGGCGACCGATTCCGCTCGCTTCCCATCTGGCGGCCGGCGCCTCTGGTCGGTGCGTTGCTGGGCGACAGCCTCCGCTACGTCCTGGCCGGCCTGGTGATATCGATCGTCGGCCTGATCCTCGGCTTCCGCCCCGACGCCGGCCTGGGCGGCATGGCGGCGGCGCTGGCGCTGGTCGTCGCCTTCTCCTTCGCTCTGTCCTGGGTCTTCACCACACTTGGGCTGGTCCTTCGGACCCCGAGCGCGGTCCTCAACGCCGGCTTCATGGGGATCTTCCCGCTGACCTTCATGTCGAACGTGTTCGTGGACCCGACCACGCTGCCCGGCTGGCTCGAGGCCTTCGTCAAGGTCAACCCCATCTCCATCCTGACCACCGCGAGCCGGGGACTGATGCACGGCAACTCCGACGGCGGGGACATCGTTCTGGTGCTCGCTGTCGCGGTCGGCCTGACGGCGGTCTTCGCCCCGCTCACGAGCCGTCTGTACCGCAAGCGGTAGGTTTTTCGCAACAGCCGCAGGGGAAACGCAAACCTCACCCACCAACCAAGGAGCGGGCCAATGGCTGCAGAGGACAACCGCAGGACAGTTCAGCTTGCCTTCGAGCGTTTCGCCGAGGGCGATCTCACCGCGGTCCTCGACCTGGTCACCGACGACGTCGTCTGGGCCGACCGCACCCCCGCCGCCAACCCGATCAGCGGCGTCTACCACGGGAAGGAGGGGGTTAAGGAGTTCTTCGGCAAGCTCCTGAGCCTGTCCGAGTTCAGCAGGTTCGAGGTGAAACAGATCCTGGCCGAAGCCGACACCGTCGTGGTGCTGATCGACACCACAATCACGGTCAGGCAGACCGGCAAGAAAGCCGACCTCCCGCTGGTGCACGTGCTGACCTTCCGGGGCGACAAGGTTGCCGCCTACGACTTGTACGAGGACGACTCGGTCAGCCCCTGGATGTAGCCCTCGCCTCGTCGAGGGCCGATTTGAAGCCCTCCATCGACCGTTCGATCATGTCCATCGTTGCCGTCAACGAAATTCGGAAGAACCCCGGCAGCTCGGTCGTCGCGCCGGGAAGCACGAAGATGTTGCGGGCGGCCAGGATGTCGATGAACTTCATGTCGTCCGCGAGGGGTGACCGCACGATCACGTAGAACGTCCCCTCCGGGACGGTGACCTGGTAGCCCAGGTCCGCCAACCCTTGGGTCATCACGTCCCTCTTGTTCTGGAGAGCGTGCAGGTCGATCAAGACCTCCTCCAGGTCGGCGATCGCGTGCTGCAGGAGGGCGTTCGGGAAGGACCAGCCGGTGGCGATCTGCGACATGAAGATCGCTTCACCCACCAGCCGGGCGTCGGGCATTCCCGGAGGAAGGGCGATGTACCCGATGCGCTGGCCCGGGGTCAGCATGGTCTTGGCGTAGGTGTAAACCAGCAAGGTCCTCGGGTAAAAGGCCGCCGGGCTGGTGAACTGCCGGCCGTCGAACAGGACCCTGCTGTACGCCTCGTCGGAGATCAGGTAGACAGGGCGCCCGTTGCGGGCCGAGGCCCGCTCCAGCACCCCGGCCAGCTCCTGCAGCTGAGCCGGCTGGTAGATCCGGCCGGCCGGGTTGTTCGGGCTGTTGACGATGATCGCCCGGGTCCGTGCGCTGATCGCAGCCTCGATCGCAGGGACGTCGAGGTCGAAGACCGGCGGCTGCAGGTTGACCCGCACGGCATCCGCCCGACGCTCCCGGATCATCGGCTCGTACCCGAACCAGGGAGGGCTGAGGTAGATGACCTCGTCGCCCGGGTCGACAACCGCCCTGAGGGCGACGACCAGCCCGGCGATGGCCCCGTTGGTGAAGAACAGGTGGTCGGGCGGGAAATCCACCTCCACCCGGCGGCTCAGGGCCTCCGCAGCAACCGCGCGTGCGTCGGGGTCGCTGGTCTTGTAGCCGAACCAGTGGGGGTCGCCGGGCTTGACCCACCGGGCCAGAGCGTCCACGAACCCGGGCAGGGCCATCTCCTGCGGCTCGCCGGTGACGAAGTCGCAGTTACCCGGATCGCCCTGGCGCCTGGACCACTCCGAGTTTCGGAAGAAGTCGAAGAACGGCATTTCGGCCTGCAGCGTCTCGGCCAGCTCTTTCGAAATGGCGCTCATTGCGGTCTAGTTGCGACCCATCGCCGCTCCGAGGGCGACTCCGAAAGCGATTCCGACGGCCACCCCCACCGAGACGTTGTCCATCGCAGCGCCGAATGCAGCGCCGAAGGCAATCCCCAGGCCGATGCCCAGTCCCATCTTCGAGTTGCCGCCGCCTGTGTCGGGCAACTCTGGATCCTGGGGATCTTTGTCATCGGCCATACCTTGAACTGTAGACCCTCCGCCGCGCTAGCGGCTAGGTGCCGAAATCCCGGTTCGCAAAGGTGAACAGAGCCAGCGGGACCATCACTGCAACCACCGCCGCCAGCAATCCGAGCCCTCCGAGGTCCCAGCCGTTCTGCAGCGGCGTGCCGCCGAGGTACCAGCCGAACGGTGAGATCTTGTCCATCCAGGCGCCTCCCTCGAGCTGCGGCCCGATCGCATGTGCGATGTAGGCCGTCACCGCCGCTGCCGCGGTCCCACCCAGCGCTATCGCTCGCCGGCCGGTCGCCGCCCCGATGGCGAACGCCGTAGAGGCGAAGGCCAGGGCGAACAGCAACAGGCCTGCGGAGATTGCAAGCAGGTTGCCGAACTTCACGTCAAGGTCGAGGACGGTGATCAGAAGGAACGAGGCGGCCAGCACCGGCAAGGTCAGCACGAACAGGTCGACGGCGACGGCCAGCCACCGTTCGCCCGCCAGGCGCATCCTTCCGACCGGATGGGCAAGTTCGAGCTCCAGGGAACCGGCTTCCTCCTCGCCCGCTATCATCCGGGCGCCGGTGGCGATGCCGAAGACCAGCATGAGGATCGGCCCGAGCAGCCCGTACACGGTGGCGCCGATGTAGCCGGAGGCGCTGGCGATCTGGTCGTAGCCCAGGGCCTTCGCAACGCCCTGCGGCATGCTGTCGATCATGTCCTGCATGGCGGGTGTCGACCCGAGGGACGGGTAGAAGCTGATGTAGAACGCGGCGACCGTGAAGAGCGCGGCGCCCCAGACGATCAACGACCGCCTCTGCTCCTTCAGCACACCGGTCAGAACCGGCAGTCCTTCAGACATTCGTGTCCACCTCCTCGGTGCGGTAGAAGTCCAGGAACAGCTCCTCCAGATCCCGGTTCTGGGCCGACCAGCCCACCACGTGGTGGCGAGCCGCCGTCTTCAAAAGGGCGTTCGGTTCGCCCCGGAGCACCAGGCTGACCGTCGAGTCGCCCACGACCACGTCGGTGACGCCGGGCAGGGCCGTGAACTCCCGCGCCGTCACCGGCGACGCAAACCTCAGCCGGACCTCCTGGCCGGCCCGGCGGCGCAGCTCGTCGATGGAGTCGACGTCCACCATCCGCCCGGAGCGGAGGATGCCCACCCGGGAGGCGATCTCTTCCACCTCGCTCAAGACGTGGGAGGACATGAACACGGTCGACCCCCCGGCCGTGGCCTCCCGCACCAGCGCCATGACCTCCTGCTGCAGGAGTGGGTCGAGTCCGCTGGTCGGTTCGTCGAGGATCAGCAGCTCCGGGTGGTGCATGAACGCCTGCACGACACCCACCTTCTGTTTATTGCCTTTGGAGAGGCTCTTGATGGTTTTGTCCAGGTTCAGGCCGAGCCGCCTGGACAGCGGTTCGATGAGGTCGGCCCCGGCGCCGCCGCGCAGGTTTGCCAGGTGGGCGAGGAACTCCCCCGCCTTCCGTTTGGCCGGCAGGACCAGCTCGCCTGGCAGGTAACCGATGCGGCGGCGCAGCTCGGGGCCGGCGTCCCGCGGATTCTGGCCGAACACCTCGACGACGCCGGAGGTCGGGCGCAGAAGATCCAGGAATATCCGGATGGTGGTCGACTTGCCGGCGCCGTTGGGACCGATGAAGCCGAACACCTCGCCGGGCTCAACGGCCAGCGTCACCCCGGCCAGCGCCCGGGTCTTGCCGTAGTCCTTGACCAGCTCCTCTGCTCGGAGCGCAAGTTGAACGCTCATTCCGCTGCCTCCTGTTCGTTTTTCTGTCTCTGCTTCTCCGCTTCCATCTCGGCGACTGCCTTCTCCCACCGGTCGTCCGTGAACAGGCCGTGGGTGAACAGCTCCAACGCCGGCCGCCCCCAGCGCAAAATCGCTGCGGGGTCCCCCAAAAGGTCCAGGTCCAGAAGGCGCTTCACGTGTTGGTGCATCGCGACCGCCCCCAGCTGCCAGATGCAGAGCAGCACCACCCGCTCGAAGGGGTAGTCGGAGGCCCTAAGGATGCCCGCCTCCACGCCGGCGCCCACGTATTCGACGGCGTCGGAGATCATCGTGTCGACCAGGTCCGCCACACCGGGTGAGCCGTCCACCAGCATGCGGGCGAGGTAGCGAAGCAGCGGCTGGGCCTTGTCGGCGGAACGAAGCAGCTGCAGGGGGTCCGGGGGGCCGGACGCCATCGCCTCCTGCTTGTTGGTCCGGATGACGGCGGCGACGTACTCGTCGCAGGCCCGGCGAAGGCCCTCTTTGGAGCCGAAATGGTGGACCACCAGCGCCGGGGAAACCCCCGCCCTGGTTGCGATCGCCCGCATTCCGGTGCCGGCGTACCCGCTTTCGCCGAAAAGCCCCATGGCGGCGTCCCGGATACGCGCTCGGGCGGTGAGATCCGACTCCGGCTCCTGCTCCACCGCTCGCACTGAACACATGTTCAGTATATTAACCGATTGTTCAGCCTGCGGGAGCGTACTTTAAAGCTGTCAAATACCTCGACTGCTCATTCCGGTATCGGCTGGTCGGTTGCATCAGTTTGCGACGTCGGGTCGGAGGGCCCTTTTCGTCGATCCCGTTTGCCCCTGGCCAGCTCGGTTCCGAGGGCGTCCAGGTGCGGCGCCCAGAAGCCACGGAAACTCTCCAGCCACAGGTCGGCCTCCTGCAGCGGCTCCGGGTCGATTGCGTACAGCCGGCGGGCGCCCTCGGGCCTCATCCGGGCGAAGCCTGACTCCCGCAGGACCTTCAGGTGCTGGGAGACCGCCGGCTGCGTGATGCCGAACTCCGCCTGGATCTGTGTCCCCACCTCGCCGGCGCTGAGCTCACCGGAGGAGAGCAGCTCCAGGATGCGCCGCCGGACCGGGTCCCCCAGGATGTCCAGGGCGTGCATTTTTAGCTTTCCGTCTCCGGAGCCTCGCCCTCGCCGAGGTACGCCGCCGTGGTCCGGTTCGCCGCGGCGATCGCCGCCTTGGCGTCGTCGCCGGAGGCGATCGCCGCCGCCCCCCAGCTGTAGGCGCATGCCCGGGCAAACTGCTTTCCGGGGGCGGACGCCATCCACGCTTCGGCTGCTTTGGGGTCGACCGTTTCCCCGCTGCTCAGGTGCAGGTCGAGGGCCATAAGCAGCATGTCCCACCCGACCCCGACCGCTCCGGGACCGAACTGCTCCCAGCGCTCACTGTCCACATGCGCGATGTGCTGCAACTCGAAGTTGGTGGCCTCACCCTCGCTTCTCAGACGGACCTTCAGCCAGGTGACCTCCCCGCCGGACTCCCAGGTGACTGCGAACGACTCGGGCGGGTCACAGGCGGTGACCTCGCCGCCTGCGTGGCCCTCGAGCTGGTAGCGGCCGCCGAGGCGCAGCTCGCCGGTGATCGGCAGGAACCAGCGGGGGATTCGCTCGGCTGTGGTGATGGCGTCCCAGACGTCCTCTATCTCGGCTGGGAAGGTCCGGGTCGCAACAACCGTTGCGGCGGGCTCCCCCTCGTAATCCCGGCGGACAACCTTGCGGGTTACGGCCCCGACAACCTTGACGACGTCAATCTCCACTGCGCACTCCTTCTGATTTGTTGGAAGAAGTATATCAGGCGTCACTTATATAAGTACAAACTTTCGTGAAGGACCTCGACGACCAAACCGCCGGGCGCCCGAAAGAAAACCGTCCAGGAGCCGTGCTGCATCGATGGGTCGTCGACGTCGAATCCGTCCTGCATGAGGCGCAGGTTCGGCTCGACGCCGTCGGGGGGATGGCTGGATGAAGCCGGTGTGAAAAGATCAGGTCTTGGCCTTCGCCCCCGTCTCCTCTGCCTCCTCGTCCACCTTTTGGATGGCAGGCTTGGCGGTGAAGCCGTGGATGACGATGGAGGCGATCACCACCACCGATACCGCCGCCCAGAGCTCCCTCGCTTCCTCGAACTCCCCCTCCTGCAGGGCGTAGGCCAGGTAGTAGAAGGAGCCGATTCCCCGAATTCCCAGAAAAGCGATGGCCGTCTTCTCCACCTTCGGCATTCCCACCGCCCCGATGCCGGCCAGGCCTGCCAGCGGCCGGATTACGAACAGCACGGCCGCGGCCACCGCCACCATCACCCAGGAAATCGACCCGAGCAGTCCGCCGGCCACCGCCCCTCCGAACAGCACCAGGATCACGGCGCTGGCCAGTCTCTCCAGCTGGTCGGCGAAACGATTGAGCTCCTTGTGGTACTCGTGATCCCGCTCGAAGTCCCGGATCGCCAGCGCCGCCACGAACACCGCTATGAACCCGTAGCCGTGGGCAAGCTCGGCGACGGCGTAGGCGATGAGAGTCACGGCGACCGCAACCAGGCCCTCCCGGCTGTGGGCCAGCTTGGTGTGGTGGTTGCCGACCCGGAACAGCAGATAGGCGAGTCCCCTGCCTGCAATCAACCCGATGGCCACCCCGGCGCCGACCTTGTACGCCACGTCGACCAGCAGCCACTCGCCCAGGTTGAAGCCGGCCGCGGCGCCCATGGCGATGGCGGCGTTGGTGAACGGGAAGGCCAGCCCGTCGTTCAGCCCGGCTTCGGAGGTGAGCGCAAAACGGACCTCGTCGGTTTCGCCCGATCCGGGCGCACCCACCTGAACGTCGGAGGCGAGCACCGGGTCCGTAGGTGCCAGCGCGGCTCCGAACAAAAGGGCGGTCGCCGGGGCGAAACCGAGGGCCCACCAGCCGAGCAGACCCACCGCGGCGATGCTCAGCGGCATGGTCACCCCGAGCAGCAGCCAGGTGGTGGTCCAGCTCTTGAACCCCAGCCGGCGGTCGATCTTCAGGCCGGCTCCGGTCAGGGCAACTATGACTCCGAACTCGGCCAGCCGGGATGCAACTTCGCCGTACCTGATCGGGTCCAGCTCGAAGCCGGTCGGCAGGGCGAAAATCGCCGCGCCGAGCGCCACGAGGATCATCGGGAAAGAGATCACCCGGTAGCGCAGGACCCGGGGCAGCCACGCCACCAGCAGAGCCGCAACGCCGACCACCAGGAGGCCGATCTCGTACGTATTCAACCGATCTCCTTGTGCGTGGAACGTTGCGAAGTGCGGCCGGCCTCGGGCGAGGCGCATTCAACGTCCCCGGAGACCTACCCCCAAGAGGCTATAACTAGCACGTGGACGTTATCTGGATAGTCGCCGGCTTCGTAATGATCGTCGCCGGGGTCCTGGACCTGTTTATGACCGTCCTTTACTACGATGCCGCCGGGCCCCTCTCGCTACGGCTGTACCGGTTGGTGTGGTCCCTCTGCCGCCGGGTGGCGTCGAAGGTGCCCGACCGGCACACCTACTTCGTTCTTTCTCTCGGCGTGCCCCTTATGGTTCTGGGGAGCCTCATCCTGTGGATCGCACTACAGGTCTTGGGGTTTGCGGCCATCTACTACGTGGGACTGCACGGCGGGGCATTCCGGTTCTCCGAGGGACTGGAGGCCAGCGTGGTGGAGGCCCTGTACCTCAGCGGCATCAGCCTGTCCGGCCTGGGTTACGGAGACCTGGCGCCGGTCACCGCTCCGTTCCAGCTGGTGGCCGCCCTGCAGGCGTTGATGGGGTACGGGTTCCTCACGCTGGCGATCGCCTATGTCGTCAACGTCTACAAGGTCATCGAGGACATGGGTGTGCTGTCGTCCGACATCTTCCACGAGTCCGAGCGGACCTACGACTCACGACACATCCTGGAGCTGCACTTCCACCGGGGCGAGCCCCGGGACCTTGGGGGCCGGCTCAACAACTTCTACAACGGCCTGATCTCGCACCACGAGGGCATGCGGCACTACCCGGTCGTCTACTACTTCTACAGCCGGAGGGGGTACGCGGCGCTCCCCTACCGCTTCGGGCTCATCGGCAGGGTTGTTGCCGCTCTGCTCTGGGGGCTGCCCACAGGCGATCCGATCACGGAGGAGCCCTGGCTGCGGGCGCTCAAATCGGCTTATGAATCGATAACCAACGAGATCCTGGAGCGGTTCCTGGAAACCGAGAAGTGGGACCCGGCAACCAAACCGGTGGACAAGGCAAGGTTCGTCACCGACCTGTCCTACGGAAGGTCCGACGAAGCGACGGTCCAGCGCTTCCTGGAACTGCTGGATTTCATGGAGGAGCTGACCGAGCGCAAGCACCCCCGGAACCCCGATGAGGTTTACCGCCGGTATCGTGAGTGGGTGCCGTTTGTTGCCCGGATCGACGAGTTCGTCGAGACGATCGTCCGGCACCTCAGCCCCCGCTAGGTGCGAGGGATGCGCAACGGCCGGGGTTGGTAGAAACTAATCGCATGACTATCGAGGACGACCAGCAGAAGGGCCTGGCTTCCTGGGCCGCCGACTGCGCCGAACGATCGCTTCACCTTTTCGAGGAGAGCCACCCGGACGACCGCCGGCCGCGCAAGGCGATTGACCTTGCCCGCGCCTGGGCCCGGGGCGACATCCCGGTGTCGGCCGCCCGGGGCGGATCTTCAGCCGCGAACGCCGCCGCCCGCGAAACCGGGGAGGACAGCCCCGCCCGTGATGCCGCCCGGGCCGCCGGCCACGCCGCAGCCGCCGCCCACAACCCGGGTCACGTTCTGCACGCTGCCGCCTATGCGGTGAAGGCTTTGACGGGGACGGACAACGAGGCGGCAGACAAGGAGCGCGCCTGGCAGTTCGACCACCTTGCCGAGGAGCTTCGGCCCCTCGTTTACCCGGAGGACGAGGACCAGCCCAAATAAAGGGCCCCGGCGGGAGCCGGGGCCTTTTGTTTTAGGCGTCCTGTCGTTCGGCGACGGCCTTGTCGACCCACTTGAAGTGGCGCTGGTTCCAGCCGGCGACCGTGCGCCTTCCTGCGGGGAGCGGGCCGGTAGGCGACGCGTTGCGCAGCAGCGACGGGTGCACCAGCGGCAGCCACTTGGCTACGTGGTTACCGGATCGGAGCGTGCCGGGGCGGCCGTAGGCCTCGCCGTAGAGAGCGTCGAACATCGAAACCGACGAGTGGGCGTCGTAGCCGAAGATCATGTCGACGGTGCGCCACGCCTCCTCGCCGAGGGTGATGACCATCTCAGGCTTGCAGTCGGTGAACTCCTGCTTGAGCTTGGCGCCGAACAGCTCGGCGGCCTGACCGGGGAGGGCCCTCTCGTGGATCTTGCGGAGGAGCTTGGACTCGGGAACGCCCATCTGCTCGTGGATCGAGTTGTACTCGATGTCAATTGCGTCCCGCATCTCCCGCTTGGCCTTGGTCCCGGTCTTGACCATGTAGCGCCGGTAGGCATCGGTGAAGGTCGTCTCGTCCGGCGAGTAGCCCAGCGGCTCGAGGTACTGCTGGATGATCTTGCGGCCGTTGGCGCCGTTGATCGCCGGCAAGCGTGAATCGACGTGGCCGTGCTGGCCGGGCTCGTCGCCCTCCTCGAATCCGACCTCCTTGAGCCAGGTCTTGAGCAGTGCGTCGCCGCCTGCATCGTTGCCCTCCCAGAAGGACGTGGGCTCGACGTCGACGGCGAGGGCCTTGACCACGCCGGTCCGGCCGCTGCCTGCAGCGGACTTCGGAGCGGTCCAGGCGACGTGAAAAGCACTTGGGTGCAGGCCTATAACCATGGCCCTACAACCCTCGGCGATACGCGAGGGTCGCTCTGAATTGGGCCGACCGAATGGGAAAAGTCCTGGTTCCATTGTTTTCACACCTTCCGGGCTCAGGGCCCAAAATTTGGGGATAGCCGGCAAGAAAAAGCCGTGGCAGTCCTTCCAGTGTGACGCGGATACCGCCCCTAGTCGCCCCGGGTCCTATCTCAGGCGCATTTTTAGGAGCGTTTGACCCGGCCCTTCAGTGCCAGGAAGGCCATGGTCATACTCACCACACCCACCGCGGCCACCGCCAAAAACGCCTTGATCAGGTCCTCTGCCACCCAGCCTTCCATGATCAGCGACCTCAGGCCTGCCAGCAGGTAGGTCACCGGGTTGTAGGTGGCTGCGGTCTTCAGCCACCCGGAGAGGAACTCCAGTGGAGCGAAGGCGGTAGTCAGGAACAGGAACGGGAAGAAGAGGATGAAGCTGGTGTTGACCGCCGCCGGGTTGCCGGTCTTGAGGGCGATCGCGTAGGGGAAACCGGTGAACACCAGCCCCCACGCCGCCGACAGCCCGACGAACGCGAGGATGCCGCCGACGCCGGTGGCGAACTCGATGTCCATGAGGAATGCGGTCACGATCACCGGGATAGACAGGAACACGACCATCGTGACGTCGGCGATCATCAGCCCGAGCAGCAGAGCCATCCGGTGGACCGGGGTGGCGAGAAGCCGGTCGAAGTAGCCGCCCTGGATGTCGATCACCAGGATCGCGGCCTGCGAGATCCCGGTCACCGCGAAGGCGATGGCCACCGGCAGCTGGAACGCCCGGTAGTCGAATGCGGCCCCCGCCGGCCCTCCGGCCACCGACTCGGTCAACTTCTCCAGAGCGCCGATGTTCACGATGAAAAAGAACGCCGGGATGATGATGCCGGGGATGACCGACTCCGGCTGGCGGGGCAGCGCCCTCAGGGCCCGTCCGGCCACCGAGAACAGGTCCCGCATAAAACCGGCTCTTCGGGCCCGGATCTCCCCGGCCGCCACCGCGCTCACTCGTCGTCTCCCTTCTGGATACGGTTGCCGGTCAGCTCCAGGAACACGTCGTCAAGGGTGGGCGTGCGCAGCGTCAGCTCCCGCACCGGCACCTGTGCCTCCGACAGCGTCACTGCCACCCGGGAGACCATCGCCGGCCCGTCGTCGGTCGCCACCAGCAGCTCGCCGCCCCGGCGCTCGACACTCCCGTCGGCCAGGATCTTCAAGGCCTGCTCGGCGGGCTCGCCGTCGACATCCGCCACCTGGACCACGATCACATCCGACCCCACCTGCCGCTTCAGGTCGTCCGGCGTCCCCTCG
>DASTUJ010000198.1 GCA_035759705.1 Actinomycetota bacterium
CACTAGTTCAGGAGGAGAACGTATGAGCAGGACAAAAGCAGTACTTCTTTCGATGGTTGCATGCCTCGGCCTTTTGGCCGGCGCCTGCGCCTCGGACGACCCCGCCGTCGAAGAGACGAGCGGTTCCGGAACCGAAGTCGCCGAGGCCCCGGAGTTCGACGAGGGCACCACGATGGCGGCCATCCAGGAGCGCGGCACCATCAACGTCGGCACCAAGTTCGACCAGCCGCTGTTCGGCCAGAAGAACCCCGTCAACGACGAGATCGAAGGATTCGACGTAGAGATCGCCAAGATCGTGGCCCAGGCCATCTTCGGCGGCAGCCTGGAGGATGCAGGCGAGAAGATCAACTTCATCGAAACCGTTTCGGCGGTCCGTGAGGCTGAGATTCAGAAGGGCAGCGTCGACATGATCGTCGCCACCTACACCATCAACGACGCCCGTAAGAACCTCGTGGACTTTGCCGGCCCCTACTTCATCGCCGGCCAGGACATCATGGTTATGAAGGACAACAACGACATCAAGAGCGTCACCGACCTGAACGGCAAGAAGGTCTGCTCGGTCCAGGGATCCACGTCCCTGAAGAACGTGCAGGCTCAGGCGCCCCAGTCCGACACCTCGATCTCGTTCGAGCGCTACACCGACTGCGCCGAGGCGATGAAGGCAGGACGGGTCGACGCAGTGACCACCGACAACGTGATCCTGCTGGGCCTGGTGAGGGACAACCCCGACGACTTCAAGGTCGTCGAGGAGACTTTCACCTCCGAGCCCTACGGCATCGGCCTGAAGAAGGGCGACCAGGCGTTCCGCGACTTCCTGAACGACACCCTCGAGGAGGCCTACGAGAGCGGCGAGTGGGAAGAGGCGTTCGAACGCACGGTAGGAGAGGCCGGAGTCGACGCACCGGAGCCGCCCGCCGTGGACCGCTACACGTCGACCGGAACCGCCTCGCCGGCGCCGACCCCGACGGTGACCGCCACGACCTCAGCATCACCGTCGCCGACGGCAACTGCAACTGCTTCGCCTTCGGCTTCACCCACCACCTAAACCAGCCGAGGAGAGCCCCAAGCAGAACCGGTCGATAGATGGAGGTTCTCCTCGACAACCTGGATTCGTTTGGTTCGGGAATCCGGTTAACGATCGCCCTGGCCCTGACGAGCTTCGCCGGGGCCCTGGTGATTGGTCTGGTGGTTGCAGCGTTTCGTGTGAGCCCCGTGCCGCCCCTTCGGGCGGCCGGGGCTTTCTACGTGGAAACCGTCCGCAACATCCCGCCGCTCGTGCTGCTCCTGGTGTTCTACTTCGGCTTCCCGGACATCGGCATCGTCTACTCGGAGTTCGTCTCGGCGGTTCTGATCTTTTCGCTGTACACCGGCGCCTTTGTGGGCGAAGCGATCCGCGCCGGCATCAACACGGTCGCCCGGGGACAGGCGGAGGCCTCCCGCGCGATCGGCCTCACCTTCAGCCAGACCCTGGTTCTGGTGGTGATGCCGCAGGCCCTTCGGTCGGTGGTGCCGCCCCTGGGCAACCTGTTCATCGCTCTCGTAAAAAACACCTCGTTAGCCTCGGTGATCTCTGTCGCCGAGCTGACCTTCATCAGCAAACGGCTCATCACAAGCACCGCGCAGGGGCTGTTGGTGTTTCTCGGCACTGCAATCGCCTACCTGCTCCTGACGCTTCCGGCCGGATGGATCGTGGGCCGGATCGAGAAGAGGTCGGCGATCAAACGATGAGGATCCCGTGGTAGCCCCCGCGCTCGGCGACGTCCTCGGCCCCCGCGGCCGGCGGCGGGCCCAAATGGCCTCGGTAGCGGCGTTGATCGCGATCGGCCTGGTCTTGTTCGCAGCCCTGAAGCGGTTTGCCGACGCCGGCGAACTCGCCTGGGCGAAGTGGGAGCCCCTCACCCAGCGTGAGGTTCTCGGTTTCTTCGGCGGAGGCCTGGTGCAGACCCTGCAGAGCGCGGCAATCTCGTTGATCCTGGCCTGCTTTTTCGGCATGGTGCTGGCGCTGGGCAGGCTTTCCCCGATCCTGCTGATTCGGACCGTGACCCGTGCCTACATCGAGTTCTTCCGGGGGTTCCCGCTGATTCTTCTGATCGTCTTCTCGTTCTTCGGCCTGCCCGAGCTGGGAATTGAGCTGACGCGGTTCGCTTCGGTCTGCCTGGCGCTGGTTCTGTACAACTCGGCGGTGCTCGGTGAGATCTTCCGGGCCGGGATCCTGTCGCTGGACCGGGGCCAGACCGAGGCGGCCGAGGCAATCGGCCTTCGCCGGGGCCAGTCGATGAGGCTGGTGATCCTGCCGCAGTCCATCCGGCGGATGACCCCCACCATCGTCAGCCAGTTCGTAACGCTCCTGAAGGACACCTCGTTGGGGTTCGTCATCGGCTACGAGGAGTTGCTGAGAACCGGGCAGATCGCCGGGGTCTTCTACAAGAACGAACTGCAGGCCCTGATAGTCGTGGCTCTGATGTTCCTCGTGGTCAACTTTGCGCTGAGCCGCATCGCCCGGCGCCTGGAGATCCGGCAGCGCCGGCGCTACAAGGCGGACCCGATCGACGTCGCCGCCGGCCCGGAGGACCTGGTCGGGGTGGGCCTGGCGGCGACCAGGGCTCCGAACGATTAGAAACTCCTAAGTTTTGGCTGACCCCCCTCGGCAACCCCAAATCGCGGGACTAGGGTCGAAGCACACTCTTCGGAAGGGAGATCGCATGCGCTTCGCACAGCCCGCATTTCTCACCCGTTCGGCGCCCTACGCCGGAACCGTTCTAAGGATCGCCATGGGCATCGTCTTCATCGCCCACGGCATGCCGAAGTTCGACGATGTCGACGGCTTCGGCGGTTTTCTCACCTCACTCAACGTCCCCCTGCCCGAGCTGATGAAGTGGGTGGTGCCGCTCCTGGAGGTCGGCGGAGGCATCCTGCTGATCCTGGGCCTGGCCACACGTCTGGTTGCCGTCCTCTTTGCACTCGAAATGGTCGGCACGATCCTGCTGGTGAAGATGGACGCCGGGCTTATCGGTGAAGGCGGAACGGGGGCCGAGATTGACCTGATGCTCCTGGCGGGCGCTATCGCCCTGGTGCTCATGGGGCCGGGCGCGGCTGCGGTGGACCGGATGATCGGGCTGGAGCCGAGGCTGGTAAACCTCCCCGGTTAGACCTTGACGCCTCTGCGGTTCTTGGAGACAACCACCAGGATGGCTATCGCGAAGGCGATCGACACCACTGCCAGGATGCTGTGTACCGCTTTGAAGGCGGTGGAGGTGCTCGAATCCTCCACGATGTTCCAGATGCGGGTGATCCAGACGTAGAACGTCCACAGGGCGGCGGCCCTCAGGACGATTGCTTGGTTTCGGGTCATGCGATCATCCTAAACGCGCCCCGGAAGAACTAACCCCAGTTGGCCCTGACGAAGAAGTGCCACCCGGCCCATATCCACGCGGCCAGGAGCAGCCACCGTCCGGTCAGGCTGCGGTTGACAGTGGCGACAGCCTCGCCCAGCGTCGGAAGCTTGCCGGTCAGCCGGGCTGCCAGCTCCAAGCCGGCGGCGGCGAGCGCCAGCACCACGTACCCGGCAACGATCAGCTCCCGGCTCACCGGCGGGCGATCCCAAAGCCTGCCGCCATCCAGCCGGCAAACGCCAGCGTACGCACGACGTGGCTGTCGAAGACCTGGTTGGCCAGCGAGCTGAGGGTGGGGTGGCCGATCCGGGGCAGCTGCACGAAGGCGGCCAGCTCCCACGCCCCGGCGGCTGCAAACAGAACCAGCCACCACACGACGCCGGCAGCCGGCGGCGCTGGATCCTTTCGGTTCCGGGCTCCGAAGAAGACGACCAGGGCTCCGGTCAGAAGGGTCACGACCAGAGCCGGGTGGGTGAACGGCCTGAGGGTAGTCGCCCACCAGGCGTAGGCGCCGGCGGCGGGCACAACGAGCCACCGGACCCGTTGCGACCCGTGCTCACCGGTCTGGTTCACCGGTTCAGTTTGCACCGGCCGGAGTAACTCGGCGCAGGCGGGGAACCATAAAGGGGCCGGGGGTCGGTTTGACCCGATGAGCCTTAGACTGGAGTTACCTACCGGAAGGATGTGCATCGTGCCCCGAAGCTTCGGACGGTTCCTTCTCCTCGCAGCGGCTGTCGGCTGCCTTATGGCTCTCCAGGTGGGTATCTCCTGGGGTCAGACCGCCACAACCGACGTGGCCGACCGCGTCATAGAGGCGCTGCGCCAGGACCCGGTCTTCGTCGACCCCGGCGCCTCGGGTGAGCTATCCGATTCAGAGGCCGACGAACTTCGCGAGCAGATTGAGCAGGCCGACGCCGGTCCCATCTACATCGCCGTGCTCCCCGAAAGCGCCCGCAACCAGGCCGGAGGCAGCACCGAGGCCCTGTTGACCCAGATCGCCGAGAACATGGGCGAACGCGGGACCTACGTGGTCATCGCCGGGACCGAGCTCAGGGCGGGCAGCACCGAGTTCGAGCGCGGAGTGATACCCGGCATCGCCAACGACGCGGTTCAGCAAAACCGGGGCAACGGGGCGGCTGCAGTGCTCAGCGACTTCGTCGCCGGCGTGGGCGAAGCCGCAAGCGGCGGTTCTTCCGGAGGCCAGGACGGGGGCGGCGGCTTCGGCGTTGTCCCACTCGCCCTGCTGGCGGTCGGCGGTGGCGCGGTCGCCTACAACATGAGCAAGAAGAAGAAGCAAAGGGCGGCCGAGGAACGCCGTCAGCTGGAGGAGGTAAAAGCGGTGGCCATGGAGGACCTGGTCGCTCTGGGCGACGACCTGAGAGCCCTCGACCTGCAGGTCGAGATGCCGGATGCCGACCCCAGGGCCAAGCAGGAGTACGTGACCGCACTCGGCCACTACGAGACGGCCACCCGCAACCTGGACCGGGCGCAGCGCCCGCAGGATCTTCAGCAGGTCACCGAGGCGCTGACCGAGGGCCGCTACGCGATCGACGCTTCGGAGGCCCGCCTTCAGGGACGCGAGCCGGCCCCCCGCAGGGCACTGTGCTTCTTCGACCCCCGGCACGGCCCGTCGGTCGAGGACGTCATGTGGTCCCCGGACCACGGCGCCCCCCGAGAGGTTCCCGCCTGCGAGGCGGACGCCAGGCTCGTCAAGCAGGGTCAGTCGCCGCACTCCCGTGAAGTCACGGTCGCCGGGCAGCGTATGCCCTACTGGGACGCACCCGCCTACTACGGCCCGTGGGCCGGAGGCTACTTCGGCGGGTTCGGCGGAGGCGGCCTGCTCCAGGGCCTTCTGATCGGCCAGATGCTCGGCGGGTTCGGAGGCTGGGGCGGCGGTTACCACTCCGGCTGGGATGGAGGCGGCGGTGACGGCGGAGGTGGTGACGGAGGTTTCGGCGACTTCGGCGGAGGAGGCTTCGGCGGTTTCGGCGGAGGCGACTTCGGGGGAGGCGGAGGTTTCGGCGACTTCGGCGGGGGCGACTTCGGCGGCGACTAGGACCCACATCCAAGCGGGACGATCGGAGGCAATATAGATGGGAATTTCGCGTCGTATATCGACAATATTCAAGGCCAAAGCGAGCAAGGCACTCGACCGGGCGGAGGACCCCCGGGAGACGCTGGACTACTCCTACGAACGCCAGCTGGAGCTGCTGCAGAAGGTGAGGCGCGGCCTATCCGACGTCGCCACCTCCCGCAAGCGGGTCGAGCTGCAGGCCCAGGCGCTGAGGGAGTCCGGCGAGAAGCTGGAGTCACAGGCCAAGCAGGCGCTCGGCCAGAACCGGGAGGACCTGGCGAAGGAGGCCATCGCTCGGCGGGCGGGCATCCTCAGCCAGCTGACCGAGCTCAAGGCCCAGCACGACCAGTTGAAGGCCGAGGAGGAGAAGCTTTCCGAAGCCTCCCGCCGGCTGCAGACCAAGGTCGACGCGTTCCGCATCAAGAAGGAGACCATCAAGGCCACCTACACGGCCGCCGAGGCCTCGACCCGCATCAACGAGGCCGTCACTGGGATCTCCGAGGAGATGGGCGACGTGGGCATGGCGATGCAGCGTGCGCAGGACCGCACCGAGCAGATGCGAGCCCGGGCCGGCGCCCTGGACGAGATGATCAACTCGGGTGCGCTCGAGGACCTGTCGGCGCCGTCCGACCCGATCCAGGCTCAGCTCGACAGCTACAACAAGACGACCGGCGTGGAGCTTGAGCTCGACCGCCTGAAGCAGGAGCTCGGCTACGAGCAGGCCCCGGCCATTGAGTCCAAGACCGCAGCGGAGGGATCGAATTGATTCTTCGAGTGTTCGGAGTCGGGCAGTTCGAGGTCCCCGACGAGGCGATGGCGGAACTCAACGAGCTGGACGACGCCCTGACCGGGCCGGTCGAGCAGCACGACGAGGAGGCGCTTCACGCAGGCCTGGAGAAGGTCCTCGAGGCGGTCAAACGCCTGGGCACGCCGGTTGCGGACGACTTCCTGGGACCCTCCGACCTCCTGCTGCCGGGTCCCGACTCCACAGTCGACGAGATCCGCGAGCTGTTGAGCGAAGAAGGTCTTATCCCGGACTAGGCTTTTCCGGGCCTCTCGGCGATCGAGTCGGGCGGCGCCTCGAACAGCTCGACCAGGTTGCCCGCCGGGTCCCTCACGAAACAGCGGCGGGCGCCCCACGACTTTCGAGCGTCCCGGCGGTCGACCCCGGCTTCGGAGAGGCGCTCGAGGACTGCGTCGTACATGTCGCCTACGTCGATTGCCATGTGGGCGGGCCCCGGCTCGGCGTCGCCGACTATCAGGTGGACCTGGGTGCCGTCGAATCCCAGCCAGCAGCCCGGGGTGTCGGCCGCCAGCATCGGGGGCCGGACCAAGGGGACGCCGCCGAGCAGCTCGTAGAAGGCCTGCCCGGCGGCGATGTCGTCCTCGGATGGGACGGTGACCGTAACGTGGTGAATGCGTGCCACTTGGTCCCTAAAGGAACAGGCCCAGAGCAATGAACAGCAGCCCCAGCGTCACCAGGTTCAGGCTACCCAGCGAGATGGTAAGCAGTGCGAGCAGGAAACAAACTGCAGCGATACCGAACATGATCTTGTTGATGCCTACGTTCTTCATGGTTGGTTTCCCCCGGTCCTTCCGCCATTGATATGCGCAATCTACCCTCCGGCGGCCTTTGGGCGGCGGAGCCCGGACGCTAGGAGGACTTCGGCGGCTTGAACTTCAGTTTCTTCAGCTCGGCGGCAACCTCTTTGGAGCTGAGAAAGCTCAATAGGGCATCTACCGAGTTGCGCCTGGTGCGGCCCCTCTCCACCGCCAGGTAGAGGGTCCGCTGGGCCTTCAGTCCCGGAACGTTCAGAACCCTCAACTCACCGTCGCCGGTGGTTTCGCCTGGCTCCAGCGCAAAGGTCGAGATGAACGACAGGCCCACGTTGGCCTTGACCGCACGCTTGACCGACTCGGTGGTCCCGAGCTCCAGCACCACCCCGAGCCGTTCCGGGTCGAGCCCCACTGCCGCCATCGCCTCACTTACCATGGTCCGGGTCCCCGAGCCGCGCTCCCGCAGGACCCAGGGGTGGAAGATCAGGTCGTCGCGGTGGATCGACTTCTTCTGGTGCAGCTCGTTCTGGGCCGAAGCGATCAAAACCAGCTCGTCGGTGGCGAACGGGATCAGCTCCAGCCGGTCGACCGCGACCGCGGCCCCGATCACCGCCATGTCGACCCGGCGGAGCAGAAGCTGGTCGGCGATGTGGGCGGTGTCCCCCACCTGGACGCACACCCGGACGGCCGGGTACTTCTCGCAGTAGGGGCTGAGGATCTTCGGCAGCAGGAACTCCCCGGGCACGGTGCTGGCTCCGATGTTCAACCGCCCGGCCGGCAGGGTCCCGAAGGTGGACATCGACTCCTCGAGACGCTCGGCCACGGTCGAGAGCTCGCCGGCATGCTGGTAGAGCTGCTCGCCTGCAGCGGTGGGAATCCAGGAACGGCCCGAACGCACGATCAGCTTCGTACCGAAGTGGTCCTCGAGGGTCCGGATCTGGGCGCTGATGGCCGGCTGGGTCACTCCCAGGCGTTTTGCCGCGGCGGAGAAGCTGCCCTCGTCGACCAGCTTCACGAAGCCCCGGAGGGCCGGGATGGTAAGTGGGGCCAAGGGTTAACTCCGTCCGTTATCCACGCCTGACGATGCGCCGCCTATCGTACCTCCCGCCCTCAGCCGGACGCGAAAGAGGCCCCCTCCCCAGGGGCCTCTGCGCAGATCCGGGCTAGGCCTGCTGGAGGCCGCTGTTCTGCTCTGCCGTCTTGATGAGGTAGCGAACGATGGTCTGGGTGGGGGTCTTCACGTTGTGGACGTTCACCAGGTGACTTGCTAGCTGGCGTGCCAGGTCCGTCTTGTCCGAAGCAGTGGTCTTGAAGCCGCAGGTGTCGGCGCCTACTGATGCGCAGCTGTACTTGAGTGCCATGTGAACCCCCTTAGGACTGAATTCCGGAGTTTCACTTTACCACCTTAGATTTATAGATGCAATAAGAATTGCTTATAGTCAGCGTTTAGAAATCCGGGAATCGACCCCTCTTGACTCTCAAGGTGAGGCGTCTAGTAGCAGGGTCAACACCGGCCTCAGAAATCGTCGCAAGGGCAAACTCGCCGTTCCTTTTAGCTCGAAAGGCGCTGGGCAGCTCGCTTGCCCTCTCGAACGATCCGTCGTCAGCCCACCTTTCGAGCGACAGACGAGTCAGCTCGACAACTTCGTCCGAAGAACCTCGCACCATCCAGGATCGAGACATCTCCGGGTACTCGGAAGGTTCCTGGAATGTGGCGCCGGACTCGACGGCTTCCCGGGGCGGCTCAAACGCTTCTATCGCCGCCATCTCCGGCCCCAAGTCGTAGAGCGGAGGTGTGAGCACAGCCTCTCCACCAAGGCATGCGAGCAACGCCGCAACAGCAAGGAAGATGGAAAACCTGTGATCGTCCCTGGTTTCTGCGCTCAGGAATAGAAGGGCCGCCAAGGAACTCACCAGGGCCGCTAAACCTATCGCTGCGAGACGCCTCCCAATGTCTCCCACGAATCGCTGAGATTCGGTCGCGATTGAGTCGACATCCTGGAGCATCAAGTTGAATCCCTGGATCGCAACACCAAAGCTGACCGTCAGGGCGACAAAACCGAGAGTCGCCAATGTCCGCTTTCCATCGAAGCGCTTTAGTGCCACGCGTCGCGACCTCTCCACTCGCTTAAAGGCGTTTCGGAGCTGTTGTTAAGATGGGAAACACCACCCATCGAGCGGGGTAGACGCCACGAAATCACTTTCACCTCTTATATCTTGCGGCCGCGCCGCGGCGATGCGAGCCATTGCCCTGCTTATGCTTCTGGTGGTTCTCGGAGCCTGCAGCAGCGGCAACGTCCAGGACACGCCGAGCAAGGCGTCCGGATTCAAGGCGCTGACCAGCACCGACGGCGCACTGCAGTTCCAGGTCCCCGAACACTGGGCAGCCTCCGAGCTGAACCCGGACGCCGCGGTCCAGGCCCGCGACCCGGACACCGAAGCGTACGGGATGGTTATCGAGGACCCCCGCAAGCCGCTGAAGGACTACACCCTGGAGCGGTTCGCCGACGTGCAGATGGAGCAACTGGTTACCCGTCTCGGGCTGGCCAGTCTGTCGGCGCCCAAGAAGGTCCAGGTCGACGGCAAGGACGCCGTCCAGTACCAGCTCAAGGGTTTCTTCGACCAGATCGAGGTGGTCTACCTCTTCACCTTCGCCGAGACGCCCGACCGCTTCCTGAAGGTGGTCACCTGGAGCCTCGCCTCGGAGTTCGAGGACAACAAGGAGGTCCTCGAACAGGTCGCCGCCAGCGTCAGGGAGCTGAAGGGCCTGCCGTCACCGACGCCCGAGCCGAGCAACACCACCGACCCGGCGGTCGTGCCGACCCAGCAGGGACCGGGCGCCTTCGACCGGGACCCGAACGCCTAACCGGCGTTCGGCGCCAGCACCAGGGCGATCTTTCCCAGCGCCTCAGATTGGGCCAAGGCCTCCGACTGTTCCGGGGTTAGCAGCAGTGTGATGCCGCCCTTCCCGCCCCCCACTCCGAGCTGCGAAGCCACGCCCGATGAGCTCTTGGACCCTCCGACCGACGCCACCTTGGCGGCCTTGATGACGGTCACGGTCTCGGCGTTGCCGCCCTCCCGGGCGAAGGTCGCCAGGACGTCGACCCGGTCCCCGGCCTTGGGCGCCAGAGCCAGGCCGTCCAGGGTGTCGGGACTGAGCGAATAAGCGCGCATGCCGTCGGGGACCACCGACGACGATCCGCCGTCGCTTCCGAGCCGGCGGGAGGTGACCGGCTCCCCCTCCAGGATCGGCACCGCCGCCACCCGGCCGACGGCCGCCTCCGAGCTGCTCAGGGCCTCTTCGGGCAGGTACCTTTCGGGGAAGCTCTCGATCTCCAGCATCGCCGCCGTGACCACCACCCCCGAGTCGATGTCGGTGGCCGCCACCACCATCGGGACCATCCGGCCGGAGAGCGGAATTTGGGCCCTCAGATACGACAGGTAGGAGTAGACGGCCAGCGCGGTGACTAACGCAGCCAGCATGGCGAGCAGGCTCCAACGCGAGGTCCTGCGGCGGTTGAGTACAAGAGTGGTCATCCCGGCCCCCTTCGAGATCGACGCGGATCAAGGTCAGGGGAAGTGCGGGGAAGTGCCTGAAATCCTAGTGGAGCGAAAAACCGCTGAAAAGACCCTTAAGCGGACTTTTCCACTGCCTTCTTAGTCGAGGACCCGGAGTCCTTGGAGCCGGAGCCTGAGTCGGACTTCTTCGAGTCGGTCTTGGTTTCCGACGTGGTCTCGGACTTGGAGTCGGAGGACGGCTCGCTCTTGGCGTCCTTGGAGTCCTTGGCCTCTTTCGCCTCGCCCTTGGCGTCCTGCTTGCCGGCGCGGGACATCGGCTGGCTGGCCCGCCGGTCCGTGGAGTAGAAGCCGGAGCCCTTGAACTGTATGCCCACCGGGAAGATCACCTTGCGCAGCTTGCCTCCGCACACCTCGCACGTGGTGAGGGAAGGCTCGGTGAACGACTGGACAACCTCTTTGCGGTCGCCGCATTCGGTACACAGGTATTCGTAAGTAGGCAAGGGAGATTCCTGATTCTCGTGGAGGTAACTGCTGTTCAATAGTATGTCAGAGCCTTGAGTAGCCGAGCGACGTAATCTAGTCGGACTGTTGTCCGCTCCAGGAGCTCCTTCACGCTATGACCACGTCGATGGTTCACCGCCGGTAGAGGGGCTTGCCAATGTCCGAAGTCGACCCGTCGATCGAACTCAAAAAACTCGCCGACGACGCCGAGGCAATTGCTGCCGGCCTTTACGACCGGGAGATCGACGCACCGGCCTCAGGCGACCTCCGCCGGCTGGCGGGCGCACTGGACCAGATCTCCGCCACGATGAAGGCGCAGATCGTCCAGCTCCGGGAGTACAACGAGGCCCTGGCCCGGGCCCACACCCGGTTCGGGGAGGCCCTCCGGGCGACCCACAACCTTGACCGGATGCTCGAGATCGCCCTCGAAACCGGCATGGAGACCATCGGCGCCCGCAGCGGCCTGCTGATGCTCCGCAAGGGCTCGGGAACCCTGATGACCGGCGTCACCCGCAACCTCGATACCCCCGGGTTCAAGCTGGAGGTCGGCCAGGGGATCTCGGGGCACGTCGCCTCCACCGGCACGCCGATCCTGTTGCCCGGCTCCGCCGACCCGCCGGAGCGCCACGCAAGCGAGCCCGAGGTCCACACCCAGCTGTCCGTGCCGCTGATCTCCCACGACCGGGTCCTGGCGGTGCTGAACTTCTACGACAAGGCGCAGGGCAACTTCACCGAAGCCGACCTGCGGACGATCCTGTCGCTCACCGACCAGGCCGGCGTGGCCATAGAGAACGTCCTGCTCCACCAGGAGGCGGAGCGGATGGCGATCATGGACGGCAAAACCGGCATCTGGAACCACCGGTGGTTCCAGATCCAGTTCGCCCGAGAGATCGACCGGGCACAGCGCTTCGGCCGCCCCTTCTCGCTGATCATCCTGGACATCGACGACTTCCGGAAGTTCAACAACACCTACGGCCACCAGATCGGGGACTTCGTGCTGATCGAGCTGGCCCAGCGGGTGAGGTCGACCATCCGTGACGTCGACATGTTCGCCCGCTACGGGGGCGAGGAGTTCGAGCTGCTGCTCTCCGAGACCGACGAGGCCGGTGGGTTGAACGCCGCCGAGAAGCTGCGGCAGGTGATCGCAGGATCCCCGTTCATTACGGAGATGACCCCCGACCCCCTGTCGGTGACGATCTCCGCCGGCGTCGCCTCCTACCCCTCCGGCGGCACCGACTTCGCCTCGATATTCAAGGCCGCCGACCTGGCCCTGCTGCAAGCCAAAGCCCAGGGCAAAAACCGGGTCGTCGCCCATAACCCGGAGCAATAGCGGGTACCATCGACCTATGCCCGTCCAGACAGCCATCATCCCCGCGGCCGGAATGGGCACCCGGTTCCTCCCCGCCTCCAAGGTGGTTCCCAAAGAGCTGGTGACGGTGGTGGACAAGCCGGTTATCCAGTACGCCGTCGAGGAGCTGGTACGCGCCGGGATCACCAACATCTGCATCGTCACCTCCGAGGGCAAGGAGGCGGTAAGCCACCATTTTCACTCCAACGCCAAACTCGAAAGCGCCCTGAAGGACAAGGCGAAGCACGATCTGTTGGAGGAGATCCAGCAGCTGAACAACCTGGCTCACATCTTCTCGGTCACCCAGGACGAGCCGCTCGGGCTGGGCCACGCAGTCTGGGTCGCCCGGGAGCACGTCCACGACGACGCCTTCGTGGTCCTGCTGCCCGACGAGCTCCTCGACCCGGGGGACAACTTCCTGTCCGACATGATCGCCACCTACGAGCAGACGGGAAAAAGCGTGATCGCGGTCGACGAGGTCCCCCACGAAACCATCGGCTCCTACGGCTCCATCGACCCCGAACCCTCGGACACCGATGCGATGAAGGTGCTGGCCCTGGTCGAGAAGCCGGACCCCTCGGTTGCACCGTCCGACCTGGCGCTGATCGGCCGCTACGTCCTGGACCCGCAGGTCATGGACATCCTGGAGCACGTAAAGCCGGGCGCCGGCGGAGAGATCCAGCTGACCGACGCCCTCGAGGTCATGGCCGGCGAAGGCCGGCTGATGGCCCGGCGCTACCGGGGCCGCCGGTGGGACGCCGGGACCAAGCAGGGATACCTGCAGGCAACCGCCGCCCTGGCCTTCGAGCACCCGGAGCTCGGCCCGGCGTTCCGGGAGTACCTGGCGGAGATCCAGGCGCTTTCCAGCCATGTCTGATCCCGAAGCCAAGCTCTCCCACGTCGACGCCGAGGGCAAGGCGACGATGGTCGACGTCTCGGAGAAGAGCACAACCGTTAGGGAGGCCACAGCAACGGCTTTTGTCGCGATGAACCCCGAAACCGTCGCCACCGTGCGCGGCGGGAGTTTGAAGAAGGGCGACGAGACCGCCGTGCTGGGCGTCGCCCGGGTGGCGGGAATCATGGCGGCCAAGAAGACGTCCGAGCTGATTCCGCTGTGCCACCCGCTTGCCCTGACCGGGATCAAGGTGGACCTCACGCTCGAAGATGCGGGCGTCCGAATCGTGACCGAAGTCAAGACCGCGGACCGGACGGGCGTGGAAATGGAGGCGTTGACCGCCGCCGCCGTGGCGGCGCTGACGATCTACGACATGTGCAAGGCGGTCGACAAGGGGATCCGCATCACCAACGTCGAGCTGGTCAACAAGGTCGGCGGCAAAAGCGGGGGCTGGTCCCGCGAGTAGCTACTCCTTCGGGCGCTTGAAGTAAGCGACCACACCGCCCACGTCGGGCGGGGTGAACACCGAAACCAGCTCCCAGCCGTCCTCACCCCAGTTGTCGAGGATCTCCTTGGCCACATGGGGGATGACCGGCACGGACGCGTACTCCCACTTCGTCATTCGATGTCCTTTCTGCTGCTAGCTGATGAGGGGCGGGCCTTCATCGATCTCGGTGTCGTAGGTCTGATCTGAAACGTACAACCAATAGCCCTTCTGGGGCACGGTCCCGGTCACCGAGCTGGGTTCCGGGCCGGTCGAGTCGCCGGGGACTACGGTCGCCCCGCGCCTTACCAGCTCGTCGACGATGTCCTGGGTGGGGTGTCCGTCAATCTCCATGAGGCCCTCCAGACGTTGGGAATCATCCGGCCCGGCTGGTGATCCAGTCGAGCAGGAGGCGGGTGCCGTAGCCGGTCGCTCCGGCGGACAGGTAGTGCTCCGGTTTGTCTACCCAGGCCGGTCCTGCGATATCCAGGTGGGCCCAGGGGGTCTCGCCCACGAAGTCCTTCAGGAACAGGCCGGCGGTGATTGCGCCTCCCTGCCGGATCCCGGAGATGTTCTTGATGTCGGCCACCGTGCTCTTCATCAGCTTGCGGTAGTCCTCGACCAGCGGCATCTCCCACAGCGGCTCGCCGGTGCGCTTCGACGCCTCCAGCAGCTGGCCGCTCAGCTCCGGGCGATTTGAGAGGACACCGGCCACCCGGGTACCCAGGGCAACCGCCATCGCTCCGGTAAGGGTTGCGATGTTCACCATGGCATCGGGTTTTTGCTCGGACATCCAGGCGAGTGCGTCGGCCAGCACGAGGCGGCCCTCGGCGTCGGTGTTCAGCACCTCGGAAGTGTGTCCACCGTAGTGGCGGATGACGTCGCCCGGCTTCACCGCGTTTCCGCCGGGCATATTCTCGGCCAGCGCGACAGCCGCTACCACCTTGATCTTCGGGGCCAGAGCCGGGAGGGCCGTCATAGCGGCAATCACCGCGGCGCCGCCGGAGCAGTCCATCTTCATGGTCTCCATGCCCTCACCACTCTTGATCGACAGGCCGCCGGAGTCGAAGGTGATGCCCTTGCCGATCAGGCCGACGAAACCCTTGGCACCCCGGGGCTCGTAGGTGAGGATCAGCAGGCGGGGCGGGGAGTCGCTCCCCCTGCCCACGGTGAGGATCCCGTTCATGCCCAGCTTGGCCAGTGCCGCCTCGTCGAGGATCTTGACCTTGAGACCGGCCTTGGACGCCCGCTCTTTCGCCTGCTCGGCCACCACCTCGGGCCCTCGGCCGCTCGGGGGCTCGTTGACCAGGTCCCGGGCCCAGAGGGCGGCTTCGCAGTAGGTCTCCGCCAGCTTCAGCTCCGCTTTGGTCGCGCCGCTGACCACCAGCCTCTCGGAGGCTTTGGGCTGCTTCGACAGGTAGCGCCCAAAGCTGTAGGAGCCGAGTTGAAATCCCTCTGCGGCGGCTCGAGCTCCACCCTGGACACCACCGCCTATGTCGAGGACGACCGATGCGAATCCACCGGAGTTCCGTGCCGCCACACCCGCCGCCCGGCGAACCGCCTCCGCGTCGACCCGGCCGGCGTCGCCCAGTCCGACGACCATCACCGCCTTGGACGAGATCCGGCCGAAGGTCGGAAAGGTGACGACGTTTCCCGGGGAGCCGTCGAAGACCCCACTGCCGCCGGAGACCTGCGTGAGGTGCGCCAGGAGGGCGCCGTGCAGGGCGGCGTCGACCTCGGCCGCGGCGTCCCGGAGAACGATCCCCTCGGCCGCTGCAACCACCAGCAGGTCCGCTTCTGCGGCAACCGCTGAGGAGTTTCCGGGCTTCATGGCGAGCATTGATGTCCCCCGATCGACGTGCGTAGAAGTGTTCCGAGTCTATCCCCGGTCCGGAATCGGGCCTTCCGTGAAGATTGTTTCGCGAGGTCGAAAGTTTTGTTCGCGATCTCGCCGGTTGGCACTTTCGAAACGCCGGGCGGGATTGATAAGGTTCGTCAGCGCTTCCCCGCAGGAACCTTTCACCGCCACTTCCCCCTGGCGAGAGGCTACAGATGCGGCATCGGAGCACCCTCTATACACAACTGAGCGTTGCCCCAACCAAACCTCGGAATCATCCGGTCTCACGTCTGCCCCACTCGCCTACCGCAGCTAAATTACACGGATGTAGTTTTTTCTTCACTCAAAACACAAATACCGCGGTAGAAATCCGTGAACCACAACATGTGCAGTGTTATTTTCCCGCTAATCGCAGATGTTGTGTACGAGCACGGACTGAGGTTGCGCCATGACTGGGGTACTCGTAGCTCTACTTGCTGTTCTCTGGGCGGTCGTTCTACTGCCGGTGCTGCTTAAAGCCAAAGAAAACTCGTCGGTTTCGGTGAGCGTTGGCACTTTCAACCGCAGCATGCGCGCCCTGAGCTCCAACCACGAGGCCCCCAACATGGGCGGCCGCTGGGTGCTGACGCCGCGCAACCCGCTGGAAGAGACGGTCACGGCTCAAACCGAGGTCATCTTCATGCGGCGGCGCATCTTCTGCGGCATGCTCGCCGCACTCGCCTTCAGCCTTCCCGCCGGCTTGGTCCCGGGGCTCCGGTTCATGCTCTGGGTCAGCGGGGCGCTGTTCCTCGGCCTCGCCGGCTTCGCCGCCTTTTTGATCAACGAGAAGAACAAGAAGCCCTACCGGCCCGCGGTGCCGCAGGAACGCCAGGAGCGCTTCCGGCCGGTCGACGACATCCCGACGGTCCTTCGGATTGAGCCCACCCCTCCGGTTCGGGTTCTCCACAACGGGATCCGCCCGGTCTACCTGATCTCCGACGAGGTCCTGGCCGACGACGACGGTTTGAGCGAACTGGGCTGGGCGCAGGCCGGCCGGTACTAGCCTCTTCCCCGCTGGTCCATAATCCAGGTATGAACCTGGACTCCATCAGCAGCACCCTTCGCAGCAATCTCGACGCCAAGAACGACTCCCGGGAACAGGGCCTGCCCCTGTGCCGCAAGACCATCCGGCTGTCGGCCAACTCCATCCGGGCGACCCACCGCGGGGACGGCGAGGAGGCGCAACGCCTACTTGCCGAAGGCCGCAGGCTTCTGGACCAGGCGGCGGCGGCCATGACCGACCACCCCGACGTGCACCACGCCGGCTTCTTCCACGACGCCTCCAAGGAGCACGCCGAGGCCCGCCTGACCTACGCGCTGGTCTTCGATCAGCCGCTGCCCGGTCCGGAGGAGGTCGGGGTTGAGGCGGCGGCTTATCTGAACGGGATGGGCGAGGCCATCGGCGAGCTGCGCCGGCACATCCTGGACCTGCTGCGGCGGGGAGACCTGCAGCGGGCGGAGACGCTCATGAACGCCATGGACGAGATCTACTACCTGCTCAGCACCATGGACTACCCCGACGCCATGACCGGGGGTCTCAGGCGGACCACCGATGTGGCCCGCTCGATCATCGAGCGGACCCGGGGCGACCTGTCCACGACGATCATCCAGCAGGGGTTGATCACCGCTCTCGGCGAAGGCAGGCGCGACCCCGCCTGACCCCCGGCTACAATTGGCCTTCTGGGGCCGTAGCTCAGTCGGTAGAGCGCTGCGTTCGCAATGCAGAGGCCAGGGGTTCGAATCCCCTCGGCTCCACCACATTTTGACAATTGATGACCGAAGCTAGAACCATCGTCCTCACCGGAGCCTCCAGCGGCATCGGCCGAGTGGCCGCGATCGCCCTGGCCGAACAGGGCGCCCGGGTCGCGGTGGTCGGGCGGAACCCGGAACGCACGGAGGCGGTGGCCGAACTGACCGGCTGCGGACCCTACATCTGCGACTTCGACGTGCTCGACGATGTTCATCGGCTTGCCGCCACCCTCCTCGCCGAGCACCCACGGATCGATGTTCTGGCGAACAATGCCGGAGGCGTGGTAGCCCGGCGCGAGCTCACGGTGGACGGCTTCGAGCGCACCCTTCAGTCCAATTACCTTTCCCCGTATCTGCTGACCCGGCTGCTGTTGCCCCGGCTTGCGGAGAGCGGTGGGCGGGTTGTCTCCACCTCGAGCGTCGCCAACCGGTACGGCCGGGTGGTACTCGACGACCTCAACTGGTCAAAGCGGCGCTGGATGTTCGGCTGGTTCGCCTACTCGACCGCCAAGCTGATGACGAACCTGTTCATCCGTGAGCTGGCGAAGCGGTCGACGGTCCCCGCCTACTCCTTCCACCCGGGCTTCGTCCGGAGCGACTTCGGCTCGGGGTGGGAGCCGATGCGTCTGACCAAACTGATGACCAAGGGCAACTACGGCATCAGCAGCGAAAAGGGCGCAGAACCGCTGGTCCACCTCGCCGGGTCGGACGCCATCGATCAGCCCAGCGGCACCTACTTCCACCGAATGAAGGCATTCGGCATGCAAGCCCGCCAGGCGAGCGACGAGCAACTGGCCGAGGCGCTCTGGGATCGCACCTCCGGGCTGGTCGGCCTCCCCCAAGGTCCGTAATGCGAAAGACTCTCCTGCAGCAGCTGGAGATCCCCTGGATGCTGGCCACCGAATACTATTTCCCAGCCCTGACCGATGAGCTCATCCATTGGAAGCCCTCCTCCAACGCCGTCGGCCTGACAATGCGGGACGGTGCGGCCTTCCCCGAGTGGCCCGACGAGCAGAACCAACTCCCTGACACCACCGCAGGGTGGTTGCTGTGGCACATGGA
>DASTUJ010000199.1 GCA_035759705.1 Actinomycetota bacterium
AGGTTGAACTCGTGACCCTCCGCCGCCGGATTCTTTTGGGGTGCGCGGTGATTGCCTCGGTGCTGCTGATCGCCGACCTTTTCCTGGCGGCGACCGTGCGCTCCGTGCTGCTGCAGGGCGTCGACACCCAGCTCACCGAGTCGGCCCGGCGGATCACGCAGCTCGGCACGTTCCGGGTCTTCGGAGGCGAGGTGGTCAGGGGGGTGCCCCTCGCCCCGCCCCAGCGCACCGTCGTCTCCGCTCCCGCCGGACAGGCGCCCGAGGTGCTGACCGACCTGTTCATCGGTGTGGTCGGCGGCGGCCGGGACGAGGTCGCTGCGATGACCAACGTGCTCGGCGCCCGTCCGGCCCAGCTGCCCGAGGTCGAGCCCAGCATTGTTATGGAGCACCTGACCGGATCGGACCCGAGCCTGCCGTTCACGGTCGAGGCGTCCGACGGGTCCCAGGACTGGAGGGTGGTCGCGGCGCCGGGCCCGAACTCCGATGTGCTGGTGATCGGTATGAGCCTGGCGCCGATGGGTGACACCCTGCAGAGGGTGCTGTCGATAGCCGGGATCATGACCGTCGCCATCCTGGCGACACTCGCTGCGGTGGCGGTGTGGATGATCCGGCTGGGCGTGAGGCCGATGACCCAGATGGCGGGGACCGCCGAGGCCATCGCCGCCGGGGAGCTGCACCACCGGGTGGAGGTGACCGGCACGGGGACCGAAGCCTCCCGGCTGGGGACCTCGCTCAACCGAATGCTGGAACGAATAGAGGAGGCCTTTTCCGCCCGGACCGCCTCGGAAGAACGACTGCGGCGGTTCGTTGCCGACGCCTCCCACGAGCTGCGCACCCCGCTGACCTCGATCCTGGGCTACGCCGAGCTGTGGCGCACCGGGGCTCTGGAGGACCCGGCGGATCGCTCGGAGGCCATGCGCCGGCTGGACGAGGAGGCCCACCGCATGGGGGTGCTGGTCGACGACCTCCTGCTGCTGGCGCACCTGGACGAGGGCCGCCCGCTGGAGCAGTCGCCGGTTGAGGTGGACCGGATCGCCGCCGATGCGATCGCCGACGCCCGGGCCATCGAGCCGGACCGAACGATCACCTTCGAAGCCGAGCCGGCCCAGGTGACCGGCGACGAGTCGCGCCTGCGCCAGGTCGTGGGCAACCTGCTGACCAACGCTCGGGTTCACACCCCGCCGGGGACGGCGGTCCACGTGTCGGTGAAGTCCGTCGACGGTGCGGTTCGCCTGGAGGTCGCCGACGAGGGGCCGGGGATCGACCCGGAGCACCGGCAGCGCCTCTTCGAGCGGTTCTACCGGGCCGACCCGGCCCGCAGCCGGGTGTCCGGAGGCAGCGGCTTGGGCCTGGCGATAGTCGCAGCGGTCGTTGAGGCCCACGGGGGAAAGGTCTCGTTCGACGAGCGCCCGGGCGGCGGGGCCCGGTTCGTCATCGAGCTTCCGGCAGGGGCGCAGGCTCCGCCCTAAACTGTCACCGGCGGCCCATAACATCCTCGGCATGGGCAACTCAGGAGGTGCACTGTGGCACTTGCTAACCCCGGCGCCGGCAGCTACCGGTATGCGGATCTGGGCACCTTCCCGGACGACCACCTGCGCCGGGAGATCATCGACGGGGATCTGATCGTGACCCCCTCCCCGATAGTCCGGCACCAAAAGGCGGTCGGAAATATCTTCTTCCGGCTCGAGTCCTACTCCAGGCGATACGGCGGAGGGGCCTACGTAGCGCCTCTCGACGTGTACTTTGCCGATGACAACGTGGTCGAGCCCGACGTGCTTTTTGTCGGGCAGGACCGGGCGGGGCAGATCGAGAAGAAGTTTGTGAGAGATGCGCCGGACCTGGTCGTGGAGGTGTCCTCCCCGTCCACGCGGCGTTTGGAGCTGGTGCGCAAACGGGAGTTGTACCAGCGGTTCGGGGTCCCCGAGTACTGGTACGTCGACCTCGAGGCGGATCGGGTCGAGGTCTACCGGCTGTCCGGCGGTTCGTACCCCCCGCCGGAGCTTCTTTACCCGGGCGAATCCCTGACCTCGCCCAACCTCGAAGGTTTCGCCATTTCGGTCGACGAAGCATTGGCCATCGAACCACTCACATAAAACTCTGACGATTCTCTAAAAGCGGTTGGAAAGTCGGCCTCCAGTATTCGGTTTACGACAACCGAACTGGAGGACCGCAATGGAACACCGCAGGCTCCTGAAGCTTCTCGCCGCCCCCGCCCTGGCCCTTGCCCTTGCGGCGTGCAGCACCCCGAGCAGCGCCGGCGTCGCCACGCTGGGGGACGGCGCCGACGCCGAAGCCGACAAGGCGCCCGATACCAAAGACGCCGAGGCCGAGATGCAGAAGTGGACCGAGTGCATGCGGGAGAACGGGGTCGACATCCCGGACGCCACGGTCGACGAAGACGGCGGCTTTCAGATCACACGCCGGGTCGACAGCGGGGACGGCCCGCCTTCCGGGGGAGCGGTCAGGCTCAGCGAAGACTTCGAGAAGGCCATCACCGAGTGCGGCGACCCGCCGCGGATCGCCGGCGCCGGTCCCAGCGAGGAGGACCTCGAGGAGATGCAGGAGAACGCCCTCGAGCTGTCGCAGTGCATGCGTGACGAGGGGATCGAGGACTTTCCGGACCCCGACTTCTCCCGGAGCGGCCCCGGCGCCGGCGCCGGCGTGAGGGTGACCGTGGGCGGCCCGTTCGGCGGCGAGGTCGACATGGAGGACCCCGAGGTTCAGGCTGCGTTCGAGAAGTGCGCCAGGGAGAATGGCGGGGACGGCCCGGTGAGGATCGGCGGCGGACCGGCTAACCGGGTCGCCGACTGATGCAGCCCAAGCGGATGGTGGTTGCGGCGGTGGTGCTGGCGGTTGCCGGCGCCACCACTGCGCTGGCGACCACCCGGGGGACCGAGGGTGCGGAGCCGCCAAAGGTCGCCACCACGACCGCCCGCCTGGTGAAGCAGGACCTGGTCGTCAGCGACAGCTTCGACGGCACCCTCGGGTTCGGCGAGGCCCGGGACCTGGTGTCCGAGCGGGCCGGCGTCGTGACTTCGGTCGCGGAGGCAAAGGCGACCGTCAAACCGGGCGGTGAGCTCTTCCGCATCGACTTCGAGCCGACCGTCCTGCTGACCGGCGACGTTCCGGCCTACCGGGCCCTCGACTCCTCCAGCACCAACGGCCCGGACATCCGCCAGCTCGAGCAGGGGCTGGTCGACGCGGGTCACGGGGCCGGCGTCACTGTGGACGAGGACTTCACCTCGGGCACCGCGGCGGCGGTCGCCCGCTGGGAGGGGGCGCTCGGCCGGGCCAACCCCGACGGCAAGGTGGAGTTGGGCGACGTCATCTTCCTGCCCAACCCGGTCCGTGTCTCCACAGTCGAGGCGCAGAAGGGGACCCGGGTCGCCTCGGCGGCCACGGTCCTGACCGCCACCCCCACCACGCGCGTGGTCCAGGTCGACCTGCAGGCCGCCCGGGCGGACGAGCTGGAGCCGGGGACCAAGGTTCAGCTGACCATGCCCGACGACGCCGAGACCACCGGGACCGTCGCCTCCGTCGGTGCGGAGTCGGAATCGGAGGACAACCCGGCCCAGCCCGGAGGTGAGCCGACCGTTCCGGTCGTGATCACCCTGGACGACCCTTCGGCCGCAAGTGACTTTGAGTCCGGCTCGGTGGACGTCGATATCGAGCGGTCCCGGGAGGAGGGAGCGATCGTCGCCCCGGTCACCGCCCTGGTGGCGCTCGCCGAGGGCGGCTATGCGGTGCAGCTGGTCGACGATTCGGCGCCCAACGGCTACCGGCTGGTCGGCGTGGAGGTCGGCACCAACACCAACAACCTCGTTGCGATAAGCGGGGAAGGCATCGAGGCCGGCGCCGAGGTCGTGGTGCCCAGGTGACCGAGCCGATCGTGCTTTTGAACGCCATATATAAGGAGTACCCGGGCGAGCCGCCGACCCCGGTCCTCCACGACCTGAACCTGTCGGTGCAGCCGGGTGAGCTGGCGGCGGTCGTCGGGCCCTCCGGTTCCGGCAAGTCAACGCTGCTCAACATCATCGGGACCCTGGACCGGCCGACCAGCGGCTCGGTGAAGATCGCCGGGTACGACACCGCCGAGTTGGGCGACAACGACCTGTCGGCGCTCCGGGCCCGGGAGATCGGCTTCGTCTTCCAGCAGTTCTTCCTGCTCAGCGGGATGACCGCGGTCGACAATGTCGCGGACGGCCTTCTGTACAGCGGCCGGTCTTTGGCGCAGCGGCGCAGCCTGGCGGTCGAGGCCCTGGAGCAGGTCGGCCTCGGGCACCGCCTCACCTATGACCCCTCCAAGCTGTCGGGCGGGGAGCGCCAGCGGGTGGCCATCGCCCGGGCGCTGGTGGGCAGACCGTCGGTGGTGCTGGCCGACGAGCCCACCGGCAACCTGGACTCCCGCTCCTCGGATGCGATCCTCGCCCTGCTCCACGACCTCAACGAAACCGGCGCCACCATCCTGGTCATCACCCACGACCGGGACATCGCCGCAGCCCTTCCCCGGCGGATCACGATGCTGGACGGCCGGATCGAGTCGGACACCGCTGCCGAGCTGGTGCCGTGAGCGCCGTTCCTCTGCAGCGGAGCGCCGTCCACCCGGGCGACATGTTCCGCATCGCCACGGTCGGCCTGCGCAGCCGGCGCCTGCGGGCCGCCCTCTCCGCGCTCGGCATCGCCATCGGCATTGCGGCGATGGTGGCGGTCCTCGGCATCTCCGAGTCCTCCCGGGCCGAGCTGCTCAGCTCGCTGGACCGCCTCGGCACCAACCTGCTGACCATCGAGGCAGGCACCGGCTTCGGGCTGGGCTCCGGGGAAGGCCTGCCGACGACGGCCGAAGCGATGCTCGGGCGCATCGAACCGGTGCAGGGCGTGTCGTCAGTGACCGTGGTCGACGCGACCGTCCGCCGCACCGACCTGGTCCCCACCACTCGCACCGGCGGGATCACGGTCCAGGCGACCGACCCCGAACTCCTCGACACCCTCCGGGGCCGGATGGCCGGCGGCGAGTGGCTGGACGAGACCCGCGTCGGACTGCCGGTGGTAGTGCTGGGATCGGTGGCGGCCGAGCGCCTGGGCGTTACCGAGGTCTCCGACAACATCATGGTGTGGATCGGCGACCGGTGGTTCAGCGTGATCGGCGTCCTGGAGCCGCTGGAGCTGGCCCCCAACCTGGACCGGGCGGCGATGATCGGGGAGGAGATTGCCGAAACAGAGTTCGGCACCACCCCGAGTCCGGGCACGATCTACCTTCGGACCGACCCGGAGGTCATCGACGACGTCCGCACCGTGGTCCCCGCCACCGCCAACCCGGCCGAGCCGGACACGGTGGAGGTCTCTCGCCCGAGCGACGCCCTGGAGGCCAAGGCGGCCGCAAGCAGCGCGTTCACCTCGCTCTTCCTGGGACTTGGAGCAGTTGCGCTGCTGGTGGGAGGTGTCGGGATTGCCAACGTCATGGTCATCGCAGTGCTGGAGCGCCGATCCGAGATCGGCTTGCGCCGGGCATTGGGCGCCACTCGTCGGCACGTCAGCGTGCAGTTCCTGACCGAGGCCCTCCTGCTGTCGGGAACCGGCGGCGTGATCGGAGCGGTCCTTGGGGCGGCCGTGACCGCCGGATACAGCGTGCTCCGGGGTTGGGATATCCGGGTGCCGGTGGTCGGGGTCGTGGGTGCGGTTGTCGCTTCGTTGGTCATTGGAGCCCTGGCCGGCCTGTACCCGGCTCGCCGGGCGGCCCGGCTGTCGCCGACCGACGCGCTGAGGCCTTCCTGATGCGCCCGTCGAGGAGAACCATTGCCTTCACGGCCGCCGCCGTGTTGCTGCCGGCGTCGCTCTTCGGGGTCTTCTCTCTTGGATCCGAAGCCGGCGCAGAAACAGACGGTCACGGCGGACCGCTGGCGACTGCAACCGCCCGGGACCTCCTGACCACCGAGACCGTCACCGGGTCCCTGGCCCGGGCCGAAACCAAGACCATCGTGTACGGCGGCACCAGCAGCGGCGTCGGGGGCCTGCGAATCGCAGCGAGTTCGAAGCCGGAGGTCTGCCCGACGACGGCACCCACCCCGACGGCTTCACCGGCGCCCGGCCCATCTCCTTCGGCCTCACCGAGTCCCGGCCCTACGCCGTGCGAAACGCCCGAACCGGTCGCTTCGCCGTCTCCCTCCCCGACACCGACTGGCTTGCCGTCCCCCGAGCCGACGCCAGACCCCTCGCCTTCGCCGAGCTCGAGCCCTTCGCCGGAGCCGTCTCCGACGGCAGCACCGGACCCGGAGCCCCGGCCCGAAGCTCGGGCGCCGGACCAGGCCGCCGGGCAGACCGACCAAACCTCCGAAGGGCCGGTCGCGGGCGGCCGAACCCCGGACAACGGCGGCACGGCGCCCCAGGGCGATGCAAAGTCCGACCCCGAAAACGGCCTGGGAACGCCCCCGGCGCCAACGCTTACCGGGGTGCTGGAGGTTGGCGCCGTCGCCGACCGTGGTTCGGTTCTGTACTTAGCGGACACCGAACCGGTCGTTGCGCTGCTCGCCCCGGAAGCCCTCTTCCGGGACCTCAGCACCGCCTCGTCGGACGGTGACGACATCAGGGCCCTGGAGGAGAACCTCTCGGCCCTGGGCTACGGGTCGAACCTGACCGTCGACCGGCACTTCGACTCCGCCACCGGTTCGGCGGTGAAGAGGTGGGAGGAAGCCCTCGGGCGGGAGTCGCCGGACGGAGTCGTTTCGGTCGGAGAGGTCGTCTTCATCGTGGAGCCGGCTGCAGTAATCAGCCGCCGGGCGAGGGTCGGCGACAAGCTGAACGTCGGCACGCCGGTGCTGACTCTCGGAACCAGGAGCATGGTCGTCACGGCCAAGGTCGACGTAGCGGACAGGTCTAAGTGGTCCCCAGACACGGTGGTCCGGCTCGACTGGGCCGATCAGCCCGGCACGGGCACCGTGATCGAGGTCGGCAAGGACGAGGTCGACGGACAGGTCGAGGTCACCATTGCCCTCGGAGCCGATGCGCCGAGCGTTCCGGTGGGCACCGAGGTCGATGCCGAAGCCACGACTGCCGAGCGGGACGGAGTCGTCACAATCCCCGTGTCGGCGGTCTTCGAAGGTCCGGACGGCCCATCGGTCAGAACCGAAGCCGGCGAGGCGGCCCCGGTGGAGCTCGGGATAGTCTCGGGCGGCCTAGCGGAGATCACCGAAGGCCTGAAGGCTGGAACCAAAGTGCGGCTGCCGGGTTGGCAGTAAGACCAACGGAAACTGTTTCAGAAGATCATGCGGAGTTGCTCGTCCTCCTCGGGCGCCCCCTGCGGGCGGCATACCGAAAGCACGTCCGCCGCCGACCCCACCGCCACCGCGCCCTTTTGCACCAGCTTCGAGTTGCCCGGTCCGGCGCCGGGACCGGTCCAGACCGCTACCGGGGCAAAACTGCGCTGAAGCGCCTCCACCGCGCCGGCCCAGGTCCCTCCGGCCCCGTCGTCGGAGGTCACCACCAGCGTCACCTGCGACAGGCCGTAGACCAGCTTGTTCCTCCCCATGGCGCCGCCGACGCTGAACCCGGCCGACGGAGCGTAGGGCGTAGCCAGGCACAGCCGTCCTGCCTCAATTCCCTCGGCCACCGAGGGGTCCTTCAACAGACGTTCCAACGAGTCTGCCGGCAGTCCGATAACCCCGCCGTGCGCCTCCAGCGCCGCCCCCATTGCCGTCTGGTCGATGCCCTTGGCCACCCCGGAGACCACCGGCAGGCCGGCCTCCACCGCTGCCCTCGCGACCACATCGGCCACCTCGCGCGCCTCGCGCCCCACGTTGCGCGACCCCACTATCCCAACGCCGTCGTCCACCATCAGCGAGGGGTCTCCGGCGACGTGAAGAACCGGGGGGGCGCTGCTCCCGAGGCGCTCTTTCAGCTTCACCGGGTACCCGTCGTCGAAAATCGACAAGATCCTGATCTGCGACAACTCGAGCCGGTCCCGTGTGGCGGCGAGCTCCTCCGTTCGCTCCAGCAGGGACGCCAGCCGTTCCGCGTCTGCCAGCCCCAGGCCGGTCATTGACTGGATGCCGGCAACGTCGCAGCCAAGCAGCCGGGACGGGTCATCCACGGTGGCGATCAGATCCCAGAAGTCCTTGGGGGAAAAGGGCGCTTCAGCCCCTTTCAGCAGCCGGGTGGTCAGCAGGACGGTCGCCAGAGAGCGGTTGCCGGAGCCGCTCACGATCCGGCCGCCGCAGCCAGGGCGAAGGGAAAAACCGGCCCGCTTCCGCTTTCCCGCAACTTCACGCCGATCACAGTGAGGGTCCAGCGGCTGTCGAAGACGTCGTCCACCAGCAGCACCGGGCCCCCGGGCACCTCTCCGGAGACCCGGAACGCATCGGCGACGTTGCGATACTGCTGCGCACTGTTTTGCATCTCCTTTTGTGGCCGGTTGCCCGCAACCTTCGCAACCACCGGATGGAGCGGAAGTCCGAGGGCGCCGGCCAGCCGTTCGGCGAAGCCGGCGACCAGCGTATCGCGGGTCAACGAAGGAACAAAGGTCACCCATTCGGGTGCCGGCCGGGGGCCCCAGGCACGAATCAGCCGCACCGAAGCCTCCACCAGCGCATCGTGAAAGGCGCCGTCCGAGTACTTGCCTTTGCGAACCAGGCTGCCCCAGCCGCCGTCGCCCCACTCACCGAGAGCTCGGCCGGTTTCGAGCCGCTCCTCGACCCGGATCTTGCCCGAACGCAGCCCGGTGCCGGATGGCCACTGCTTGCGGGGCTCGATCTCGAGCGGCCGCTGGCGCAGGTACTCCGCCGCCTCCCGGACCAGATCCGGGTCCACCTCGACCGAAAGCGACGACCCGGCGCAGTTCATGCAAACGCCGCACGGCCCGGCTTCGGGGTCGTCCAACTGGCGTTCCAGGAACTCCATCAGGCATCCGGAGTGGTCCCGGTACTCCACCATCACCCTCTGCTCGTTCCGCCGGGCGGCGGTTACCCCGTTGAACCGCTCCAGCGGGTAGGTCCACGGCTGCTCGGTCCGCCGGTAGCCGCCCTTGACGTACTCCACCGCCCCTTCGACCTCCAGAACCTTCATCATCTGGGTCAACCGGGTCCGCCCGAGGTTCACCTGCGACTCGAAGTAGCTCAGGCTCACCGGCGCGCCCGCCCGCTCGAGAATCCCGACGACCTCCTCGGCCACCGCCTTGGGCGGGAAGGCGGTTTTGATGAACCAGTCCTGGATGTCCCGGTCCTCCTCGCCGGCCAGCAGTACGCCCCACGAGGTCTCCAGGGCGCGCCCGGCCCGGCCCACCTGCTGGTAGTAGGCGATGGGGGAGCCGGGGGACTGGTAGTGGATGACGAACGAGAGATCCGGCTTGTCGAACCCCATCCCCAGCGCCGATGTGGCGACCACCGCCTTGACCCGGTTCTCCAGCAGGTCCTGCTCGGTCTGGATGCGATCCGGAGCCTCCCCGTCACCGGAGTAGGACGACGCCGAGATGCCGTGGCGCTGCAGCCAGGCGGTTACCCGGTCGACGTCCCGGATGGTGAGGCAGTACACGATCCCGGTTCCCGGCAGCTGCTTCAGCGCGCCGACCAGCCAGGCCAGCCGCTGGGCTGCGTCCGGCATGGGGAACACGTGGAGCCTCAGTCCGCCGCGGGCCAGGCCGCCCCGATGAAGCACGAGAGAGCTGCCCAGCTGGCCGGCGACGTCCTGGACGACCCGGTTGTTCGCGGTGGCGGTGGTGCCGACAACCGGGATGCCCGCCGGCAGCCGGTTGAGGATGTGCCTCAGGCGAAGGTAGTCCGGGCGGAAGTCGTGGCCCCAGTCGCTGATGCAGTGGATCTCGTCGATCACCACCAACCCGATCCGGCTGCCGATCACCGGCATCACGTCCTCCTGGAACCGCCGGTTGGCGAAGCGTTCGGGCGCAACCAGCAGCAGGTCGACCGTGTCTGCGGCGATGGCTGCCTCCACCCGCTCCCACTCGTCGGCGTTGGAGCTGTTGATGGTGTCCGCCCGCACCCCCAGCCGGGAGGCCATCGCGATCTGGTTGCGCATGAGCGCCAGCAGGGGGGAGACCAGGATGGTCGGCCCGCCGCCGGCTTCCCGCAGCAGCTTGGTGGTGATGAGGTAGACCGCGCTCTTGCCCCAGCCGGTGCGCTGCACGACCAGAACCCGGCCCCGGTCCTCGGCCAGAGCCCGGATGGCCTCCAGCTGGCCTTCCCGGAACTCCGCCTGCGGGCCGGACAGCTCGCGCAGCAGTTCGAGTGCCCGGGTGGCCACCACCGATTCAGTCATGCCCCCATCGTAGGGGCCGGCGGTGACAACCCGACCCGGTCGGGTAGGTTGAAGCAATGGACGAATTACCCGAACCCTGGCCCCCGGTCGACCCCGAAGACATCCAGACGGGGTTCGATCACTTCGCCGCAGTCAACGGTGTCGACCCCGAAAAGGACCCCCACGCGACGGTTTTCGACCTGATGCTCCACTACTACGCCGAGGTCCGGGTCAACGGCTGCGACCCCGGCGACGACGAGGACATGCTCCTCCTCGACTGGGGGAGCTACGACTGGGGCGAGGGCCGCGCCTACGAGGTCGACCTCTCCCGCCAGGTGGTCCTTCCGGGAAGAACCGACGAGGCGGTCTTCCACCTCCATATCGTCTACCGTTTCCCGAACACCGGGGACCTGGCCAAGGTACCGGTGGGCAACGACTGGTGGGGCACCCCCGCGTCGGTCGACGAGTTCGCCGAGGCCCTGAAGGGCAACCCGGCGCTCGTTCTGGCGGCGGACGCCGAGCCGCTGTCGGTGGAGATCTACCTCGAATCGCCCGACGAAGCAGCGTGAACCCATGAATTTCCGCTTCCACCACGCAGCGATCAGCGTCTCGGACATGGCTGCTTCGAAGGCCTTCTACGGCGAGCTTGGGTTCCAGCCGGTCCTGGACTGGACCGACCCCGGCGGAAGCGCTCAGATCTGCCACCTCAAGCTGGGCGAGACCTTCCTGGAGATCTTCCGCTTCGGCGACCCCCAACCGGCCCCGGAATCCGCAGGGCAGCTGCAGACCGACCTTCCCCGCATCGGCTCGAAGCACTTCGCGCTGCAGGTCGACTCGATCGAGGAGGCCAGGGCCTTTGTGGAACAAAGGGGGTGGGCCGCGGGTGTCAACATCGTCGAAGGCCGGACCGGTGTCCGCTACTTCTTCGTCCCCGACCCCGACGGGATCCTGCTGGAGTTCGTGGAGGACCGCCGCAACCTGTGAGCCCACTCTTCACGCTCATCTCGTATGGGTAACTAATTCACAAGCGACTAGAGGAGGACTTGATGGTAGAAGGAGAAAGTCCCGCCAACCGCTGGATCCGGGAGTACAACGCGCAGCTCATGTCGTTCGACGAGCTCGCCGACAAGATCGCCGGGTACAAGTTCAAGGAGCGCAAGGGTGAGGCCTCCCAGCCCACGATGGGCAGGGCTCTGGACTACAAGAACGCTGACTACGAGCCGGGTACCTTCGACGACGTCTACCAGGCCCGGGCGTTCGGCCTGATCACCAAACAGGAGATGGAGACGATCCTCGAACGGGTCAACCAGGCCGCTTCATCCGATCAGGCAGAGCCGGCCGCTAAACCAACGACCGGCTATCAGCGCCCCGGATAGTGGGTAAAGGCAACCCGTGAACGATCGGGTCATAGCCGGGAGATACCAGATCGACGAGGCCATTGGCCGCGGCGGCATGGGCACCGTCTGGCGCGCCCGGGACGAGGTTCTCGGCCGGATGGTGGCCCTCAAAGAGGTCCAGCTACCCACCAACCTCACGACCGACGGGCGGGCCGATGTGCGGGAGCGGGTGATCCGGGAGGCCCGGGCTGCAGCCAAGATGAGCCACCCCTCCGCGGTCACCGTCTACGACGTGATCGAGGAGGACAACCACATCTACATCGCGATGGAGTTGGTGGATTCGCCCACCCTCAGCGAGCTCGTCGAGGAGGGCGGACCCTTCACCCCCCAGCGTGCGGCCGTCACCGGCCTGGCGGTCCTCGATGCGCTCGAGGTCGCCCACGCCAGCGGCATAGTCCACCGAGACGTAAAGCCCGCAAACATCATGGTCGGGGAGGAGCGCATCAAGCTGGCCGACTTCGGCGTCGCCTCGATCAAGGGCGACCCTCGCCTCACCGCCACCGGCATGGTCATCGGCTCTCCTTCTTATATGTCGCCCGAGCAGGCCACCGGGGAGGCGGCCGACCCCGCCACCGACTACTGGGGCCTCGGCGCCACCCTCTTCTTCGCCACCGAGGGCAGCGGCCCCTTCGACCGGCCCGGGCCGATGCCCACCCTCATGGCGATCGCCAACGAGGAGGCCCCGGAGGCGGAGCACGCAGGCCCCCTGAAGGACGTGATCTCACTGCTGCTCTCCAAGGACCCGGCGCAGCGACCGACCGGCGAATCGCTTCGCCCGATACTCGCCGGCGTAGCAGCGAACGGAAGCGGCCCCGAGGCCCCGGAAGAGAACGAGCCGGACGGCAGGACCGGCGCCACGCGGGTCGCCGCCGCGGCCGCCCTCCCCGAAACACTCACCGACGTCCCGGTTGTCGAGCCGCCACGACAGGTTGTGGAGGAGCGCAGGTACGTCGAACCGGCCGCGGCCGTCCCGGTGAGGGAGGTTGTGGAGCGCAGTTCCGAGCCGCCGCCCCCGATGCCTCCGGAAACCGGCAGGGGCGGCAACGGCTGGGCGATCGCCGCCGGTGCGATCGCACTGCTGCTGCTGCTGGTCTTCCTGGTGCCCCGGCTGCAGAACAACAACGACGAACCGGACAACCAAACCGCAGTCGAGTCGCCCGAGGCCACGCAGGCAGAATCGCCCGCCGCCCCGGCTGCCCCGCCGCCGCAGCAGTCGGCCGAATCCCAGGACACCGAGGAGTCGCAGGCCGAGGAGCCGGATGAGTCCTCAGCCCGGGCGGCCTCCCTGCCCGACGGCTGGCAGCGCTCCCCGGTGGGCGACACCGGCTACAGCATCGGCCACCCGTCCGACTGGAGAACCGTCCAAAACCCGCTCGGCGACGGCAGCTCGGTGCGGTTCCAGGCTTCGGGCAGCCGCTACCTGCTGGTCGACTGGACCGACGAGCCCGGGGAGGACGCGGCCGCCGCCTGGGAGCAGCAGGCGCCCGCCTTTGCCTCCCGCCACCAGAACTACAACGAGATCCGCATCGAGGAGACCCGGTTCGGCGACTTCGACACCGCCGCCATCTGGGAGTGGACCTACACGAGCGGCGGCGCCGCCCTCCACGCCGCCAACCTGGGATTCGCCGACGACGAGTACGGCTTCGCCCTCAACTTCCAGACCCGGGACTCCGACTGGGAGGACTCCCAGGACATCTTCGAGCAGTTCCAGGAGACCTTCGGGACCGAGTAAAGGGCCTCGACACAAACCTCTGCTTAATCGCGCCCGCTTTTGCGATAGCGGCCAAGAACTGTCCTAGTTCGGCGATAGCTTTCGATCTACGAGTTTTCCTCGATGTCTCAAACGAAAACTTCTCTACAGCTAGATCCACGGAAGGGGTGATGCTGATGTCCGACATGATCGAAACGTCGGGCCTTGTGAAACGGTACGGCTCGGTTGTGGCCCTCAACGGCCTCGACCTCAGGGTTCCCCAGGGCAAGGTGCTGGGACTCCTCGGGCCGAACGGCGCCGGCAAGACCACCGCGGTACGAATTCTCTCCACCCTGCTCGAGCCCGACGAGGGTGAAGTGATGGTCGCCGGCCTCGACGTCCGGACCAACCCGCAGGAAGTCAGGAAGCGCATCGGCCTTTCGGGTCAGAGCGCAGCCATCGACGACCAGCTGACCGGGTTCGAGAACCTCGACATGGTCGGCCGCATGTACCACCTGGGCCGCAAGGGCGCCCGGGCAAGGGCCCGCCAACTGTTGGAGGACTTCTCGTTGACGGACGCCGGCGATCGTCCTGCCAAGACCTACTCCGGAGGCATGCGGCGCCGGTTGGACCTGGCGGCGGCGCTGGTGGCGGAGCCGGAGGTCATCTTCCTGGACGAGCCGACCACCGGCCTGGACCCCCGCAGCCGGTCCCAGATGTGGGAAACGATCCAAACCCTCGTCTCCGAAGGAGCGACTGTTCTTCTCACCACCCAGTACATGGAGGAAGCGGACCGGCTCGCCGACGACATCGTCGTCATCGACAAGGGACAGAAGATCGCGCAGGGGACCGCAACCGAACTCAAGGCGCAGATCGGCGGAGAGCGGATCGGCGTCGTGCTGGTCGACCACGAAGACCTGCCCACCGCCCAGACCATCCTGATGAAGTTCGCAGTTGACGAGGTTCAGGTCGACGACCAGGCCCGGCAGCTGACGGCCGGTGTCGCCGGAGGCGTCGAGGACCTGCGGCAGGTGCTGCAGCTGCTCGGTGACTCGTCGATCAAGGTGGCCGACGTGGGGCTTCACCGGCCCACGATGGACGACGTTTTCCTCTCGCTCACCGGTCACGGCACCGAAGAAGAGGATGAAGCGGCGAAGGACGGCAAGGGCGGCAAGAAAGACAGGAAGAATAAGAAGGAGAGCTCCCGATGAGTGCACTGGCTCTGGCTTTTGCCGACGGCGCGGTTGTCGCCAAGCGCAACCTGATCAAGATCAAGCGGGTTCCCGAGGTCCTGATCTGGACCACCATGTCCCCGATCATGTTCGTCCTGCTGTTCTCGTACGTGTTCGGAAGCTCCATCAACGTCCCGGGAGTCAACTACCGGGAGTTCCTGATGGCGGGGATCTTCGCCCAAACGGTGATCTTCGGGTCGACGTTCACCGGCGCCGGGCTGGCTGAGGACATGACCAAGGGAATCATCGACCGGTTTCGGTCCCTGCCGATCTCCAAGTCGGCGGTTCTGATCGGCCGCACCGCCAGCGACATCTTCTACAACGCAATCTCGATCATCGTGATGTCGTTGACCGGCTTGCTGGTCGGCTGGCGGATCCGCACCTCGATCGTCGACGCCATCGCAGGGTTCCTGCTGCTGCTTTTGTTCTCCTACGCAGTGAGCTGGATTATGGCGTACGTGGGGTTGAAGGTGTCCAGCGTCGAGGTCGTCAACAACGCCTCGTTCATGTTCATCATGCCGCTGGTCTTCGTCTCGAACGCCTTCGTTCCGAGCGAGAACCTTCCCGGGCCTCTCAAGGCGTTTGCCGAGTGGAACCCGGTGTCGGCGCTGGCCCGGGCCGCCCGGGTGCTGTTCGGGAACACGGGCGGAATGCCGGCGGCGGATGTCTGGTCCATGCAGCACCCGGTTGCCTACTCGCTGATCTGCGTGGCGGGGATCCTGGCGGTGTTCGTGCCGCTCTCCATCCGCCAGTACGGCAAGACGGCGGCCCGCCGTTAGGCGGGAACGCTCACTCTCCGCTTGACCAGCAGCGCCCCGGCGGCGCCGGCGGCGGAGAGCAGGTGAAGCACGCTGATCGCCCGGTTTACGGCGATCACGTTGAAGCTGGGGTTGGCCCCGAGGAACAGGATCCCGGCCAGCCCCAGCACCGCGAGCAGCGCGACCGCCTGCCATGCGGCGGAGCGGGCCCTTCTCGCGCCGGCGTTGCCGGCGTTTAGCAGGGACCAGCCGACCACCAGGTGGATGAGGCTCTGCAGCGGGTTCATCGTGAAGCCGAACAGGGCGTTCCCGTCGGCCGAAGCGAAGCCGCCGAAGCTGGCGGTGGCGAACCCGATGAAGCCGAGAATGCAGTAGACGAGCCCGAGAACGGTGGCGACCTGCTGGCCCCGGGTCAGTGGCAGGCGAACGGTATCGGGCTGCGAGCCCGGGGCCGACGCTGCCTCCCGCTTCGGACGGCCCCGCTCGTAGCGGCCGAAGACCATCACCAGCACCAGCAGGGTTCCTGCGAGCATCGCCACCCAGACCGGACGAAGCGCCCACCACAGCGGCGTGCCGGCCTCCGGTCCGGGGAACCCGAGCGGGTAGACGGCGGCGGCGATGATCACAGCTGCGGTCATGTGCCACAGGAACATCGTCATCATCAGGCCGTTGAGGGCGATAACTCCGGCCCACGGCTTGCGCCGGGCGAGAACCTTGGAGACCGGGTCCCGAAGCAGCATCGCCAGGCCCACCTGCCAGATGGTCAGGACCAGGATGCAGACGGTCGGGGGGTTGGTGTTCGATCGTCCGTGGACGTTGAACACCATGTTCGGCGAGTAGTCGGCGACCTGGGTCAGCAGCACCAGGCCGCCCAGCCCTCCGGCGGCCATCGCCAGGAACGCCTTGCGACCGAGCCGGAGCAGCGAACCGTCGGCGTAGAAGAATCCGAGCTGGTGGGCGAACAACCAGATGAAAAGGTAGTTGAGGGCGCCGATGAACGGCAACTCCAGCCAGATGCCGAGAACGTCGACCACCACTGCGCCGAGGGCCATCGTGGCGAGTGCCCCCCGCCCGAAGCGGCGGTGGATCTTCAGCATCTTGGGCGCCATCCCGATCATGATCAGGTAGACGCCGAGGAACCACAGGGGAGCGGTGAGGAGCTTCATCGACAGCTCGAATGCCCGGACGTTGAGGTTGAAGAAGACGTCGAGGACGATCGAGATCGGAATCCAGACCGCCAGGAAGATCGCGGTGGGCTTGAGCAGGCGGGCCGCCCTGGTGGAGACGAAGCCGGAGTAGGTGCCGCCCTTGCGGTTCAGTGAGTCGAGGGTCACCAGGTTGGAGAACCCGCCGACGAAGAAGAACAGCGGCATCACCTGCAGAAGCCAGGTGGCGAGCCAGAGCGCCGGGATCTTCTCGAGCGCGTTGACGCCGACGAGGCGGCCGTTCTTCCAGTAGACGACGGTGACCAGCCAGTGTCCGAGCACAACGACGAGGATGCTGAAGGCGCGGAGGAAGTCGACGTAACGGTCACGGCTGGCGGGGGTCTGGTCTGCGAGGTTCAGGAAGCTGCGGCGAGGCTTGACAACGGGGGTCTGGGTGGCTGTCATGCGGGGTGGGATGCCGGTCCCCCCGAGTTTGTTTCAGCCCAATCCGGGCTGCCGGGATGATTCAGCGGCCTGAGGACGACGAACTGCCGAAACGGCTGAGGCGGAGGAATGCCGCCACTATCCCATGGCCGACGCGTTCACCCACGCGATGGCGTGTCGAATCGCCGGGCTCAATGCCTCACGTTCGGCAAGAGCCTTCAGTCGCTGTTTGGAGGCCTTGCGCTCCTCGCGGTTCATGATCAGCGACTCCAGGTCGGCCGCCTGAATGACCGCAGCCAGCGCCGCGGTCCTCTCGTCCGGCGTCCGCTCCAGCAGGATCACATCACGAAGGCGGCGGCGAAGCTCGTCCTCCACCGCAGGGTTCATTTCCGGGTAACGGTTCCTGGAGAATCCGAGCACCTTGCGTTCGTCTTCGCGCACGATGCCGTTGTCGACGAGCTGGGCCAGAAGGCGCTTGCGAAGGCCCTTGGTGAGCTTGGGGATGATCTTCTCGGCCTTCTTGTGCTCGTTCTGCTCCAGGATCCGTCTGAGTGCCGAGTCGAGCGCCGGATCGTCCAGAGGGGGACCGTCCCGCGGGATCACCCGCTTGTCCTCGATGGTTATGCGCTTTGCAAGCGCCAGGTCCAGAAGCTGGGCGCCGGCCAGCGCGGTGTCCAGGGTGCTCGAGACACCCATCCGGACGTTCCCCTTCTCGTCGTCCAGGGCGAGCAGCAGGATCTCTGCGGACAGCGAGGTCATATCCCATGGTACCGCCGCGGGAATGCATCGCTTACCGGGTTTAGCCATTTTGGATCGCGGGCAGGAACCAAGAGAACTTTAGGGCAGATCCCCTGCCTGCATAGTCGTCTAGCAAAGGGAGGCTGAGGATGACTGACGAAGCTGAAGACACCGGTCTTAGGACTGTTGGAAACCCCCCGCTGCACGCGGATGACCGTCCCGTCAACGAGAGCCCCGACGACACCATGGGCGAGGGCGAGGCAGGTCTCGGACCCCGGGGCGATGCTGCGAACCACACCCCCGAGTTCAGCGAGATCCAGAGCAGCCGCCGCGGCGGCGGGGCAGCCGGGTCCGCAGTACGCGCCGGGGACAACCCCCAGCCTGCCGACGAGTAGGCGCACTTTTTAAAGGGAACCTCCGGCTTCGGCCGGGGGTTCCCTTGCTTTGGGCGACTGCCGGGTTCAAGTGATGACTAGGAGCGAATTGCCTCGTCGACGCTGATGCGGACGGTGAGGATCTGGTCCAGGCCGGTCAGGGCCAGGATCCTGCGCATCTGCTTGTTGGGCGACACCAGCACCAGCTCGCCCTCCTCGCCCTTCAGGCGTTTGTGGGCGCCGACGATCACACCGAGGCCGCTGGAGTCCATAAACTCCACCGCCTGGACGTCGACCGCAATGAAGTGATTCTTCTCGTCGGCCACCTTGGCGATGGCCTCTCGCAGGAACCCGCAGGTGTAGACATCGACCTCACCGGCCAGCTTCAGGACGGTCCAGCGGCCGGCGGTCCTTGATTCAATCTTGAGATCTATGACGTTCCTCCAAACAGTTCAAGCTCTAGGTTCCGTCACCGCCGGGGCGGCATCCGGATCAACTCTTATCACCAGGATTGCCATGTCGTCGTGTGAACGTTCGGTCTGGAAGGCCTCCACCACCTCTTCTAGATGGTCGGCGATCTGCTGGGCGCTTTTCCCGGCGCACCTGCCCAGCTCCGTCTCGAGCCGGTCCTGTCCGAACTGACCTTCCAGTCCCCTTGCCTCGGTAATCCCGTCGGTGTACAGAACTAAGGATTCCCCGGGGAGCACCTTAATAACCTGATCCGCCAGCTTCGGGTCGGGCGTAACCCCAATCAGGGTACCCGGCTTGCCCACGGCATCCACGGTTCCGTCCCGGCGGAGCACCAGGGGAGGCGGGTGGCCCGCCCGGCCGAGAGTGATCTGGACGCCGCCCTCGACGAACTTCATGCGGCAGTAGGCCACGGTGATGAAGCGGTGGTAGTCGCCCTGAAGCACGAGCTGGTTGAGGAAAGCCAGGATCCGGCGGGGCTTGCGCAGGTTGACGTTGGCCGCCCGGATCGAGTGCCGTGCCAGTGCTGATAAGGCGGCCGCATCGGCGCCCTTTCCGCAGACGTCGCCCATGACCGCAGCCCAACCGGAGTCGCCGGCGCCGGTGGGGAACACGTCGTAGAAGTCCCCGCCGACCTCCGCCCCCTCGCCGCCGGCGTTGTACAGAGCAGCGATGTCGAGCCCGGGAACCCGTGGGAGGGCCGACGGCATGAGGCTGCGCTGGAGCGTGATGGCCATGTCCCGGCTCGACTCGTAGAGTTTTGCGTTGTCCATCGCCAGCGCCGCGCGGCGGGCCAGGTCCTCGGCCATCGTGGGGACGATCGACCGGCTGCCGGAGTCGGTCGGGTCTGAGAGAAGGGTCAGAGTCCCCAGGGCGGACCGGGCGACAATCGGAACGCTGAGGCACCAGCGCAGGTTGCGCTCCCTCAACATCTCGTAGTTGTGCTCGTTGCCGGCTATGACCTGTAGCTCGTAGTCGGTGGCGTTGTCCAGGATGACCATCTCGCCGGTGTCGGCGGCCAGAATCGCCGGGTGCGGCGTTCCGGGGACCGGGCTGACCCGCAGCATGGAAGCGGCCAGCTCCACCTCGTTGGCTCGGGCGCCCACCCGGTTGAGGTTTCCACCGGGGTCGGCGGTGTCGATCAGGCAGAGGTCGCCGAGCGCCGGGACCACGGAACGTCCGAGGGCTTCGATGGTTGAGGCCGAGTCGAGCGCCGCCGACAGCATCGTGCTGGCGGTGAGCAGGAACCGGTACCGCTGCTCGGCGAGCTCGGCATCGGAGGTAACTGGAAGCTCCTCGATTTTCATGGGGCTGCATTCACTTTCGGCTCGTTCCCCAAAGACAAATCGACATCGGTTCTAGCCTACGTCAATCCGTTCAAACGCCTGCCCGCAGGCCTCAGGCGCTGCCGAGGTACCGGGCGGCCAGGACCAGGGCGTCGTCCATCTCGCCCCAGTAGTCCGTGATGATGTGGTCGGCGATCTGCTTGACCGTCCCACCGAGCCTGAACTCCTCGTGGAAGTGGTTGTTGATGCCGTCGGTCGAGAGGACGATGAGGTCTCCCCGGCTGAGCGGGAGGGTGCTGCTGTGCACCTTCGGCACGTGGTGCCCGACCACTCCGCCCCGCAGCGGCGGGGCCTGCCTGACCAGGGTGTCTCCCGGCACCGCCGGCCACAAGCGGCCTTCGACGTTGCCTACGCCCATCCAGGTCAGGGTGTCGTCGTGTTCATTGATGTGTACCAGCGTCATCACCGCGCCCCGGGTCCCCCGCAACGCCTGATGGCAGTGGTCGAGGATCACCGGAAGGGGCTCTCCGGCGCACTCCCGGACCTTCGACTCGGCTGCCTCGGCGGCTTTTGCAGCCTCGACGCCGTGACCGAGCCCGTCGATGACCGCAAGGATCGCTCCGTCCCGCACGCGCTCGACCACGCTTGTGTCGCCGGAGGACACCTCGCCGGGCATCGTCCTGGACGCCACGGCCCAGTCGAGGAAGCGCATATCCCTCAATGCCCGCGGGTCCATTTCTTCATCACCACGGTGGTGCCCTCCGCGACCTGCGAGGAGATCGCAAACTCGTCCATCAGCCGCCGGGCGCCCGGCAGGCCGAGCCCCATGCCGGAGCCGGTGGTGTAGCCGTCCCGCATCGCAAGGTCCAGGTCCGGGATGCCCGGGCCGTTGTCCCGGGCGATCACCAGCACCCCCACCCGGCTGCCTTCCACCAAAGGGGCGACGACCACCTCGCCTTTTAGGGCATAACGAATGATGTTGCGGGCCAACTCTGAGATGGCGGTGGAGATCATCGTCAGGTCGCTTCCGGTGAAGCCGACGCCCTCGGCCACCCGCCGGCCGGTCTGGCGAGCAATCAGGACATCGGCGTCCGACGCGACCGTGACGATCTCCTCGCCGGAGCCGTCGGCCGGAAGTGCTGCGCCGTTCAGCAGTGTGCTGCGCCCCTGACCGATCCCACGCGGGGCATCAAATCAGCTGATCCAGGAAGGCGAGCCCCTCTTCCAGGTCCAGGGCCGTGTTGACCTCTTCGAGGCTGGTCCCCAGCTGCACCATTGCGTACGCCACCTCGGCCTGAATGCCGACCAGGACGGTTTCGGCGCCGCGCAGCTTGGTCATGTAGGCGATGTTGCGCAGGGAGCGTGAGGCGAAGGAATCCATGACGTCCAGGGCGGTGACGTCGATGATGATGCCGCGGGAGCGGTACCGGCCCACCTGCTCCATCAGGTCCTCCCGCAGCGAAACCATGTCGCTGTCGGTCAGGGCAGCCTGGATCGATGCGATCAGGTATTTGCCCTGCTTGAGGATTGGGACGGCCATGGCCTAAGGACCCGTCTGCTAGCGGAGCTCGACGGCCAGTGACTCCACCCGCCGGACCTCGTACCCGAGCAGGCGCTCCGCTTCTTCGATGCCTCCCTGGAGGTCTCCGACCGCGTTCATCTTGCTGAGGTCGACCCCGATGGTGACCAGGGTCTGGGCGATCTCGGACGACAGGCCGGTGATGATGACGCTGGCGCCCATCAGCCGGGAGGCCTCGACCGTCTGGACGAGGTTGTTGGCCACGGTGGAGTCGATCTGCGGCACGCCGGTGATGTCGATGACCACGACCTTTGCCCGGTTGGTGCGGATACCCCGAAGCAACTGCTCGGTGACCTGCCGGGCCCTCTGGGAGTCCAGCACGCCGATGATCGGAAGGATCAGCAGGCGCTCGCGGACCTGGAGCACCGGGGTCGACAGCTCCCGGATGGCCTCCTGCTGCTGGCGGATTACTCGCTCGCGCTCCTGCACGAACGAAACGCCCACCGTGTTGGCGATGCGGTTGGCGGCAGGCTCGTAGACGTCCAGAACCCGGTTCAAAAGGTCGAAGTCCGCCTGGTACTTCTCGAAAAGGCTTCGGGCGAGGACGTCTCGCAGGAGCAGCACGATGCCGAGGACCTCGTGGGTCTCGACGCCTCGGGGAATGATGCGCTCCGAGAGGTTGCGGGCGTAGTCCTGCAGCGCCTCGACGCTTCCGGTTTCCAGCACCTCGACGTAGTTGTCGTAGACCGAGGTGGCCTCCGAGAAGATCTCCTCCGGGGTCATGGCGGTCAGCAGCTGGGCGTCGGTGATCCGGCGAGCCCACTCCTCGCGCAGCTGGGTTCGGTTCTCACGGAGGTGGGCCACCAGCTCGCGAAGGAGGGCATCCATGCGGTTGGGGTCATAAGGCGGCGGGGGTGGAGTCGCTCGGTTCGCCATTTAACTGCTTCCTCCGTGGGGCTGCGGAGCCCAGAACCGGCAGGTTGTGGCTCCTGCTTCGGCCGCGAGCCACCGGTGCTGCGACTGGGGGTTCGACCGTTCGAATCTACACCAAAAGGTAAACGCCGCACGTTGGTGATCGTTTGGGGACGCCCCCGATGGGGCAAGTAAGGAAGCGAACAATAAACATGGCGGCTCTGCCCCGGACCCGGTCCGGCCGCTTGCTAATTTGAGGCGCTCAGTACGACGAAAAATGAGCGGAGTGTTCCGAGAGATTAGCCGGCAGCTTATGAGAGTCGAAGACATTCGTTCCGAGTGCCCGACCCCTAGGCGCCGTCATTGGAGGGCTCGGAGGTGAGACCGCTGATTGAATTGACGCTACCTGCGCAGCCTATAGCTGCATCGGAGGCCAGGCGAAGCCTATCGGTGCTCGCCAGCCAGGTTCCCGAAGAAACCTACGAAGACGTGCGCATCCTTGTGACCGAGCTGGTCACCAACAGCGTGCGTCACTCCGGGGTTGCCAACGCCGAAGCCGAACACGTTTGGCTCGGGGTCTGGAGCAATCCAAACTGCCTGAGGGTGGAGGTCGCCGACTCCGGTGAAGGCTTCGAGAAGGCGGTAAAGCCCACCACACCCGACCAGCTCGGGGGTTGGGGGCTGCAGATCGTCGACCGTCTCACCGACCGGTGGGGAGTCAGGAGGCTCAACGGCTCCCGGTCCACCGTCTGGTTCGAGATAGACATACACAAGGCCTGAACGCCGCCGCCGTTTGGGGCCTAGAGTAGGGCCGGAGCGAGCGCGAGGTTTGACATCTGAAGGACGTAGGTAATCCGTCCTCGCAGGCAACCCGAGAGGATGTACTCAATGAAGCTGTGGCCCGGTGCGCCCTACCCCCTGGGCGCCACCTACGACGGAATGGGAGTGAACTTCTCCGTTTTTTCCGAGGTCGCCGGGCGCGTGCAGCTCTGCATCTTCGACGAGGACGGCAACGAGACCTGCGCCGACCTCCCCGAGGTCCACGCCTTTTGCTGGCACGGTTACCTGCCCAACGGCAGCCCGGGCCTGCGCTACGGCTTTCGGGTGCACGGACCGTTCGACCCTGCCGCCGGCTTGCGATGCAACTCGTCCAAGCTGCTCCTCGACCCCTACGCCAAGGCGATCGAGGGCGAGGTCGAGTGGAGCGAGGCGGTCTTCAACTACCACTTCGACGACCCGGACGGCGCCCTCAACGAACAGGACAGCGGTCCGTTCGTGCCGAAGTCGGTGGTCACCAGCCCCTATTTCGACTGGGACAACGACCGGCCTCCGCGGATCGCCCGGGACAAGACGGTCATCTACGAGGTCCACGTCAAGGGCTTCACCCAGCTGTGCCCGGACATCCCAAAGGGGTTGCGCGGAACCTACGCCGGCATGACCCACCCGGCGGCCCTGGACTACCTGAAGTCTCTCGGGGTCACCGCGGTGGAGCTGCTGCCGGTGCACCAGTTCATCCACGACTCCCACCTGGTCGAGAAGGGCCTGCGCAACTACTGGGGGTACAACTCCATCGGCTTCATGGCGCCCCACAACGACTACAGCTCCTCCGGCCAGACCGGCCAGCAGGTCTCCGAGTTCAAGCAGATGGTCAAGAACCTCCATGAGGCCGGCATCGAGGTGATCCTGGATGTCGTCTACAACCACACCGCCGAGGGAAACCACCTCGGTCCCACACTTTCGTTCAAGGGTCTCGACAACCCCTCCTACTACCGGCTGGTCGAGGACGACAAACGTTTCTACTTCGACACGACCGGAACCGGGAACAGCCTCAACGTCGCCCACCCGCACGTCCTGCAGCTGATCATGGACTCGCTGCGCTACTGGGTGACCGAGATGCACGTGGACGGCTTCCGGTTCGACCTGGCCGCCAGCCTGGCCCGGCAGTTCAACGACGTGGACCGGCTGAGCGCATTCTTCGACCTGATCCACCAGGACCCGATCGTCAGCCAGGTCAAGCTCATCGCCGAGCCCTGGGACCTGGGTGAGGGTGGCTACCAGGTGGGCAACTTCCCACCCCTGTGGTCCGAGTGGAACGGCAGGTACCGGGACTCGGTGCGGGAGTTCTGGCTGGGCGACTCCGGGCCGCTGTCCGACTTCGCCTACCGCCTGATGGGAAGCTCCGACCTGTACGAGGCGACCGGCCGCCGGCCCTCGGCAAGCGTGAACTTCATCACCGCCCACGACGGCTTCCCGCTGGCCGACCTGACCGCATACAACGAGAAGCACAACGAGGCCAACGGCGAGAACAACCAGGACGGCGAGTCGCACAACCGCAGCTGGAACTGCGGCGCCGAAGGTCCCACGGACGACCCGGAGGTCAACGCGCTGCGGGCCCACATGCGCCGGAACCTGATGGCCACGCTGCTTTTGTCGCAGGGCATCCCAATGATCCTGGGCGGCGACGAGTGGGGCCGCACCCAGGGGGGCAACAACAACGCCTACTGCCAGGACAACGAGATCTCCTGGTTCAACTGGGACAAGCAGGACAAGGTGCTGCTGGAGTTCACCCGCCACCTGGTGGCATTCCGGCAGCGCCACCCGGTGTTCCACCGGCCGAACTTCTTCCAGGGGCGGCCGGTCATCGGCCACGAGTTGGGCGACCTGGCGTGGTTCCGGAACGACGGCGCCGAGATGGAGGGTGAGGACTGGGGCGCCGGCCTCAAGACGGTGGCCGTCTTCCTGAACGGCGACGCCATGGACGCCTTCGACCAACGCGGCGAGCCCATCACCGACGACAGCTTCCTCATGTGCCTGAACGCCCACTACGACCCGGTGGACTTCACGATCCCGCCGCACCTTGGGGATGTGTGGGAGAAGGTAGTGGACACCTTCCACCCGGTGCCGTTCGACGAGGAGAAGGTCGTGATCAAGGCCGGCGACTCGATAGTGGTGCCCTTCCGGACCATCGTCGTCTTCCAGCTCCAGCCGTCGCCCGAAACGTCGAGTGCCTGACCCGATTTTTGCGACCTACCGGGTTCAGCTGACCCCGGAGTTCGGATTCGACGCGGCGATTGAGATCGTCCCGTACCTGGCCGAGCTCGGAATAAGCCACCTCTACTGCTCCCCCTATCTCCAGGCGGCCAAGGGCAGCAACCACGGCTACGACGTGGTCGACCCGACTAAGGTCAACCGGGAGCTGGGCGGCGAGCCGGGCCGGCAGCGATTGGTCGAGGCGCTGAAGAAGAACCGGATGGGGCAGGTCGTCGACATCGTCCCCAACCACATGGCCATCGGCGACCGGGCCAACCGCTGGTGGTGGGACGTGCTGGAGAACGGCCGGGCCAGCCGGTACGCCCGGTACTTCGACGTCGACTGGAACCCGCCGGAGGCCAAGCTGCGCAACCGGGTGCTCATGGCGATCCTGGGCGACCACTACGGCCGGATAGTCGAGGCCGGCGAGGTCCGGGTCGTGCGCGAGGACGCCGAGTTCACCCTGGCCTACCACGAGCACGCACTCCCGCTGTCGCCGCCCTCGCTGGAGGGGATTCTGGCGTCGGCCGCCAGGCACTGTGAGAACCCCGAGCTCGAGTCCCTGGCCGCGGCTTTTGGGCGTCTGCCGAAGTCGACCGAGTCCGACGAGGAGCTGGTCCACGAGCGCCTGCGGGACAAGGAGGTTCTAAAAGACCGGCTGCTCAGCCTGATGGAGGCCGACCACGAGGTGGTCAAGGCCGTCGAAACCGCCCTCGAGGTGCTGAACGGCAACCCCGACGCCCTGGACGAGCTCCTGCAGCGGCAGAACTACCGCCTGGCGTACTGGAAGACCGCGGTCCAGGACCTGGACTACCGGCGATTCTTCGACGTCGACACCCTGGTCGGAGTGCGCAACGAAGATCCCGAGGTGTTCGACGACACCCACCGGCAGATTCTCGGCTGGGTGGAAGCCGGCGAGGTGCAGGGCCTCCGCATCGACCACCCCGACGGCCTCCGGGACCCCGAGGGGTACCTGCAGCGGCTGTCGGATCGGGCGCCGGGGGCCTGGATAGTGGTCGAGAAGATCCTGGAGCCGGGAGAGCGACTGCCCGAGACCTGGCCGGTGGCCGGGACCACCGGCTACGACTTCCTCAACCGGCTGACCGGGCTGTTCGTCGACGGGTCGAACGAGCCGGTTCTCACCGCCCTCTACACCGAGCTCACCTCCGTGTCCGGCGACTGGCGGGAGATGGTCCTGGAGCGCAAACACCAGGTGCTGCGGGAGGTGTTGACCGCCGACCTCACCCGCCTGACCGGGCTGTTCGTGGAGATCTGCGAGCGCCACCGCCGCTACCGGGACTACACCCGCTACGAGCTCAGCCAGGCGCTGCGTGAGGTGCTGGCGTCCTTCCCGGTCTACCGGACCTACATCCGGCCGGGCGACGCGGCGAGCTGGCAGGACCTCAGGCACGTGGTGGAGACGGTGGAGGCGGCGAAGGCCCGGCGGACCGACCTCGACCCGGAGCTGTTCGGGTTTCTGGAGAGCCTGCTACTGCTGCAGGTCCCGCTCCCGGAGTCCGATGCGCCGGTGCCCCCCGAGATAGAGCTGGTGATGCGGTTCCAGCAGCTGTCCGGGCCGGTCATGACCAAAGGCGTGGAGGACACCTCCTTTTACAACTACAACCGATTCGTCGCCCTGAACGAGGTCGGCGGGGACCCGGGGCGGTTCGGCCTGCCGGTCGAAGAGTTCCACGAAGCCTGCCGGCTCGCCCAGGAGTGCTACCCGGCCGGCATGCTGGACACTTCGACCCACGACACCAAGCGGTCGGAGGACGTGAGGGCCCGGCTGGCGCTGCTGAGCGAGATGCCCGAAGCCTGGGCGGTGGCGGTGCGCAAGTGGATGAGGCACAACGACGACTACCGGTCCGGGCTGGTGGACCACAACATCGAGTACCTGCTCTACCAGGTGCTGGTCGGGGCCTGGCCGCTCACGAAGGAGCGCGCCGTCGCCTACATCCAGAAGGCGTCGAAGGAGGCGAAGACCCACACCTCCTGGCTGGCCCCGAACGCCTCCTACGACGACGCGCTGGTGGCTTTTGTCGAGGCACTGTTCGACGACGGGCCGTTCCAGGAGATGCTGGCGGGGTTCGTGGCTCCGCTCATCGCTCCCGGCCGGGTCAACTCCCTCTCCCAGACCCTCGTCAAGTTGACCGCTCCGGGCGTCCCCGACCTCTACCAGGGAACCGAGCTGTGGGACCTCAGCCTGGTAGACCCGGACAACCGCCGTCCGGTGGACTACGGCACGCGCATCGGGCTGCTCCGTGGGCTCGACGGCATGAAGGTCCAGGACGTGCTCGCCCGGGAGGACGAGGGCCTTCCGAAGCTGTTCCTGATCCGCCGGGCCCTCAGGCTGCGCCGCCAGCTGCCGGAGGCGTTCGGGGCCGAGGCGAGCTACGAGCCGCTGCCGGCCGGGGGAGCGAAGGCCGCCAACCTGGTGGCGTTCACCCGGTGGGGTGTGGTGGCAACCGTGGTCCCCCGCCTGGTCCTGGGCGTCCAGGACGGATGGGGAGACACGACCGTCGAGCTGCCGGCGGGCGCATGGAAGAACGTCTTCACCGGTGAAGCCGTAGCCGGCGGGGCCGTTTCGGTGTCCGACCTGCTGTCAGGCTTCCCGGTGGCGCTTCTGCGGCTCGAGTCTTAAAAAAGTGCACACCTTTCGGGTCTGGGCCCCCAAGCCGGAGCGGGTAGACCTGCTTCTCGGCGACCAGGTGCACCCCATGGTCCCCGGCGACGGCGGCTGGTGGGAGCTGGAGGTGGAGGACGCAGGCCCCGGCACCCGCTACCGGTTCTCTCTCGACGGGGGGCCCGGCCGTCCGGACCCCCGTTCGGCGTCCCAGCCGGAGGGGATCGACGGCCCGTCGGAGGTGGTGGACCACGCTGCATTCGAGTGGACGGATCGGTCTTGGCGGGGCATTCCGCTGGCGGGGGCGGTCCTCTACGAGCTGCACGTCGGGACCTTCTCGCCCGAGGGCACCTTCGCCGGGGCGATCGAGCACCTGGAACACCTGGTCGAGCTCGGCGTCGACGCGGTCGAGCTGCTGCCGGTGGCCGAGTTCTCGGGCAGCCGGGGTTGGGGTTACGACGGGGTCGACCTGTTCGCCCCCCACCACGCCTACGGGGGGCCCGACGGGCTGAAGGCGCTGGTCGACGCGTGCCACGGCGCCGGGATCGGCGTGGTGATGGACGTGGTCTACAACCACCTGGGCCCCGCCGGGAACTACCTGCCCGAGTTCGGGCCCTACTTCTCCGACCGGCACAAGACCAACTGGGGCGACGCCCTGAACTACGACGGGCCGGACAGCGGCGAGGTTCGCCGGTTTGTCATAGACAACGCCCTTTGTTGGCTACGGGACTACCAAATCGACGGGCTGCGCCTGGATGCGGTCCACGCCATCGTCGACGACTCCGCCGTCCACCTCCTGGAGCAGATGGCGGCCGAGGTCCGCGCCCTATCCGCCGCCACCCGGAGGACGCTTTTCCTGGTGGCCGAAAGCGACCTCAACGACCCCAAGTTCGTGCGGCCGGTGGAGGCCGGGGGTTACGGACTCGACGCCTCCTGGGCCGACGAGTGGCACCATGCGCTGCACGGTGCGCTTACCGGGGAGTGCACCGGCTACTACGAAGATTTCGGGTCGCTGGCGCTGCTGGCGAAGGCCCTGAAACAGGCCTGGGTTTACGACGGGACCTGGTCGCAGCACCGCCGCCGGGTCCACGGCCGCTCCCCGGCGGGCCTGCCGGGCGACCGCTTTGTCGTGTCGACCCAGAACCACGACCAGGTCGGAAACCGTGCGATGGGGGAGCGCAGCGGCGCCCTCATGAACGAGGGCCGCCTGAAGATCGCTGCGGCCCTGCTTCTGACCTCCCCCTTCGTTCCGCTGCTCTTCCAGGGCGAGGAGTGGGCCGCCGGCACGCCGTTTCAATACTTCACCGATCACCCCGACCCGGATCTGGGGCGGGCGGTCAGTGAAGGCCGCCGCAGCGAGTTCTCGTCGTTCGGCTGGGAGCCCGAGCAGGTCCCGGACCCGCAGGACCGGGCGACGTTCGAACGTTCCAAGCTCGACTGGAATGAGATCAAGGACGATCACCGCCGGGTGCTGGAGTGGCACCGGATGCTCATCGAGTTGCGCCGCAGAGTTCGGTCGTTGACCGACCCCCGGCGGGACTCGATCGACGTGAGCTTCAACGAGGAAGCCGGCTGGCTCGTGTTTCGGCGTCCCGGCATCGCGGTCGTGCTCAACCTGGGTAAAGGCGTGGTTTCGGTGCCTTTGGGCGGGCTCGAACGACTCCTGCTGGCCTCCGAGCCGGGGGTGGAGGTCGTCGGGGATCTGGTGACGCTGCCACCCGACACCGTAGGTATTTTTGGACCGGCTGCTTAGTCCCTGTTGATCGGTTCTTCCGCCGGGTCGAGCTGCCACTCGGTGAAGAAGTTGGTCGAATCTGCGCCGTCTGCGCCGGGTCCGTCCGCCGGCACGCCTGAACCGGGGCGAACCCTGTCCGGTTGGGGTTCTCCACGGTGATCTAACACTTCGGTCACGTTGGCCCCCATTCTGGAGTCGGTGAAAAGTTAAACGAATCCATTCTCGCCGCGAAAGCTTCCTACCCCCGGTCGTTATTGCTAACCCCGGTGGCGTCCAATTGTTCCCGGCCTGGGTGGGAAATATGCACAAAAAAGGCAGGCGCGGTTTATCTGTGCAGACCCGATTAGCCGGCTGCCGTCCGGGTACTCATCTGGGGACCAACCCACTACGTAAGGAGTTTGTGATGGCTGAGACGACCTTCAAGTGCGAAGTGTGTGCCGGCGAGTTCCCCTCCTCCCAGCTCAAGGAGTTCTTCGACGAGGACGGGCGCCGGCTGGAGCTGTGCCCGCAGGATCTGGACGCGAAGATGAACGAAGCCGGGTCGGTCAGCGGGGGGCCGGGGGAGAAGAAGGAGGCTGCGGCCTACGACGACGACGGACCCCGGACGGGACCCTACGGCGAGCGTGAGGCCCCGGCCCAGCGCTAAGAACCCTTACCGGCCGCGCGACGTGCGGCCACCTCTTCCCGGACGGCCGGGGCGACCTCGTTCCCGAACAACTCGATCGACCGCATGATCTTGTCGTGCGGCATGGTGCCGACGCTGAACTGCACCAGGAAACGATCGTGCCGGAAGATGTCGTACTGGAACAGGATCTTGTCGATCACCTGCTGCGGGGTGCCGACGAAGTTGGCGCCCCGCAGGGCTGCGCTGTTGCTGTAGTCCTGGTGGGTCAGCGGCGCCCAGCCCCGCTCCCTGCCGATCTTGTTCATCGTCACCGCCACGTACGGGAAGGACTCGTCGATCGCCTGCTGGGCGTTGTCGGCGATGTAGCCGTGCGAGTTGATGCTGAGCGGCGGCGCCGGGTCCCACCCCGCCTGGCGGGCCGCGTCCCGGTGCATCTCGGCGAACGGCGCAAAACGCTCCGGCATGCCCCCGATGATCGCCAGGGCCATCGGCAGGCCCAGCGCGCCGGCCCGGACGGCCGACCGGGGGTTGCCGCCCACGGCCACCCAGACGGGGAGCGGGTGCTGGAGGGGACGGGGGTAGACGCCGCGGCCCTCGATTGGGGGACGGTGCCTGCCCTGCCAGCTGACGATCTCGGACTCCCGCAGCTCCAGGAGCATCAGAAGCTTCTCCTCGAACAGCGAGTCGTAGTCGTGCAGGTCGTACCCGAACAGCGGGAACGACTCGATGAACGAGCCCCGGCCCGCCATGATCTCGGCCCGGCCTCCGGTCAAAAGGTCGAGGGTGGCAAAGTCCTGGAATATCCGCACCGGGTCGTCGGAGCTGATGACGTTCACCGCACTGGTTAGCCGGATCTGCTTTGTCCGCTCCCCGGCGGCGGCCAGCACGATGGCCGGGGCGGAGACTACGAAGTCGGGGCGGTGGTGCTCGCCGACGCCGAAGACGTCGAGCCCCACGCTGTCGGCCAGCTCAATCTCCTCCATGAGGTCCCGAAGGCGCTGCCGGGCGCTGATCGTCTCGCCGGTGTTCGGGTCGGTGGTCTGCTCCGCGAAGGTGTAGATGCCAAGTTCCATGGGATGTCCGATCGTCCGTGAGGTAGCTTCAGTTTGCCCCGAAACCTCTCGCTCGGCCCGCCGGCCCGGAAGGCTTGTGCCCGGCAATCGGCGCGCCCACAATGTGAAGGTGTACCGGAGGAGAGATTTTTGGTAAGGGCGGCGGTGCTCATAGGAGTCAGCCAGACCGGCAACCTGCAGACCCTCAAAGCGGTGCACGACGGCGTCCGGGCGATGGAGAGGTGGGCGCTCGGGCAGGGCATGGACCGGGAGCTCGTCAAGGTTCTCAGCGACGAGGGCGGGCCGGTGGAGGTAGGCCAGGTCAAGAAGGCGGTGAAGGAGATCGTCGACCTAACCACCGTCAACCAGCTGATCGTCTACTTCTCGGGCCACGGCGTGAACATCAGCCGGGGGGAGTACTGGCTGCTCTCCGGGGCCCCCGAGGACTCGAACGCCGCAGTGAACGTCGCCGGCAGCATCGAGCTGGCACGCACCTGCGGCATCCGGCACGTTGTGCTGATCTCCGACGCCTGCCGCACCGCTGCCGAAGGCATCCAGGGGCAGGGGATCCGGGGGTCGGAGATCTTCCCCAACGTTCTGGACGCGGTGGAGGAGCGGCCGGTAGACGTGTTCTTCGCCTGCGGGCTGGGCGACCCGGCCCTCGAGGTCAAGAACCCTAAGAAGGCGGCCGCCGGCTACCGGGCCGTCTACACCGACTCGCTGGCCCAGGCCCTCGGAGGGAAAAAGAACGTGGCGGTGAAGCACCCGGAGAAAAACGAAACCGTCCAGCTCATAGAGGTGGACCGGTCCGGCGCCAAGCCCAGGGGGTTGATTCGCCCGGTTCCGCTGTCGCTCCACCTACGGGCCGACGTCCTGGCGCGCCTGACCAAGGCCAAGGTGAAGCCGGGCGTACACCAGACGCCGGTGGCCCGGATCATCTCCCAGGAGACCTGGCTGGCGGAGGTCCCGGTGCCTCCGGCAGCGTTCGACGGCCTCGGCAGCGACTCCGGAAAGGCGGCGTTCTCCGAGCCTGCAATCCAAACGATCTTCGAAGAGTCCGGCCGGATGCTGGCCGGCACCCTGGCCCAGAACCGCGTCCTCGCGGCCGACCCGGCTTCGGCCGGGCAGGCCGAGCTCGCCGAGCCCCTGGGGCGCATATTCCAGCCCTTCGGTCCCCGCCACTTTGAGACCTCCTGCGGCTTCAAGGTTCGCGGGGCGAAATTCGCCTCGGCTCTGGGCGCCGGGGTCAAAACCAACATCCCCGACCCGGAGCGGCAGATCCTCTCGGTGCAGGGGGTGGCCGAAGGGGCCGCCAACCTGCTCATCGAGTTTGACGACGGCACCGGACTGGTCCTCCCGGCGATCCGCGACTACGTCGGGTCGATCACGGTCGAGGACGGCGCCGTCGTGAACGTGAGCTTCGAGCCGGTCGAGAACTCCGCCCGGTGGCAGGCGCTCGAAGGACGGGAGGACGAGGTGAGAAGCCTTCGGGCGCTGCTGGCCTCGTCGGCCCGCCTGGGGGTGTTCAGGTTGAGGGACGCAGACGCCGGCCTCATGGAGGAACGGATGAAAGTCGGCAGAGGCCTCGATCCGTCGATCGCCCTCTACGCCGCCTACGCCTACCACGACCGGCAGGAAGCGGAACCGGTCCGGGCGATGCAGAAGGCGATATTCGGGGATCTGAAGGTGCGCCTGTTCGACCTCGCCCTCCTCGCAGGCGAACTCCGGGGGCGGCAGGTCCGGTCCGAGAAGAGGTTGTTTCCCTTCGTCCCACTGCTCTCCCAGGGATGGGCCCTGCTGCGAGCCCAGCAGATTGTCCTGCCGCCCGGCCTGGAGGCCCTCGGCGACCATCGCGTGGAGTCGTTGTGGACACTTTTCGACCCGCAGGGAGTAGAGCTCATCCGTTCCGCCATCAAGACCAAGGAGATCGACTGATGTCACAGCTAGTTTTTGTGCACGGCCGCGGTCAGGAGAACAAAGACGCACTGAAGATCAAAAAGGAGTGGCTGAAGGCCCTGGACGTGGGGCTCAAAAAGTCGAACCTGACCCTCCCGGTGACGGAGGAGGACGTCCGGCTGCCCTGGTACGGCAAGACCCTGTTCGACCTGGCGGCGGGGGTGAACCCGGAGAACGCGGCCGAGGTCATCATTCGGGGGGCCCAGGACGACGCCAGGCAGCAGGCCTTCATGCTCTCGGTGCTGAGGCAGGTGCAGCAGAAGACCGGGATCACGGACGAGCAGATCGAAGAGATGGCTCCGGGAGACGAGCCTATCGAGCGCGGCATTCTCAACAACCGGGGGGTGCTCGGTCTGCTGAGAGCCGTCGACCGCTTCGTCCCGGGGGGGAGCGGAGCCGCGATCGGGCTGGCCACCAAGGACGTCTACGCGTACATCAACGACCCCGGCACCAGGGCCAAGATCAACAAGGGGGTGAGGGCGGCCATCAAGCCCGGTGTGCCGACCGTGGTGGTGGCCCACTCGCTCGGCAGCGTTGTGGCTTACAGCCTGATCAAGGAGGAGGGCGAAAAGAACGGGTGGAAGATCCCGCTGCTCGTGAGCGTCGGCAGCCCGCTTTCCGTCAACGCAATAAAGAAGGCGGTCGGGCCGAACGAGCACCCCAAGGTCGTAGGCAAGTGGCTGAACGCCCTGGACCCGAGCGACACCGTGGCGCTGTTCCCCCTCGACAAGAAGAACTTCCCAATCGACCCGATGGTCGAGAACATTCTGGACGTCGAGAATTCGACCGAAAACCACCACGGGATATCGGGTTACCTGGACCACAAGGTGGTCGCCAAACGCATCCACGACGCGCTGGCCGCCAGGGGGTAGAGGTTTCCATCCGGCGGCCCCGGGGTAGAACCTGAGGACACGCATCCCGACTACAGCGCGCCCGCAGCCTGGGTTTTGAGGATCGTGGAGGAGGAAGATATGCCGCAGATTGTCAAAGATGTCATGACGCCGGACCCGAAAGTCCTGCTCAAGACGGCCACCGTCAAGGAGGCCGCAGAG
>DASTUJ010000200.1 GCA_035759705.1 Actinomycetota bacterium
AACCTGCCCCCCAGCTTCGCCCTGGCGGCCGGCCGGGATGCGGCGCTGGCGCCCCTCCGCAAACCGAAGGGCGAGACCTTCGCCGACCTCCTGCTTGCCGGCCTCGGTCCGACGATGTGCGAACGCTTCTACTTCCCCTACGCCCGGAAGATGTGGGGCCTGGAGCCGGGGGAGATCGACGGTGAGCAGGCCCGGCGTCGGGTCAGCGGGAACGCCGCCGGCAAGCTTCTGCGCAAGCTGACCGGGTCGGGCAAGGCGGGCGGGATCTTCTACTACCCGAAGAAGGGGTTCGGGCAGCTGTGGGAGGAGTTGGCCTCGGCGGGAACACGGGCGGGCGCGGACATCCGGCGCGGGACGACCGTGGAACGGGTGGAGCGCCTCCCGGAAGGCTTTCGGGTGACTGCCGGCGGGGCATCGGTCGAATCCGGGCTGCTGTGGTCCACGATCCCGTTGCCGGTCCTGGCCCGGCTGTTCGACCCGGCGCCTCCCGGCGGGGTGCTGGACGCCGCCGCCCGGCTGCGGTCCCGGGCGATGGTCCTGGTCTACCTGGTGCTGCCGGTCGCGCAGTACACCGAGTTCGACGCTCACTACGTGCCGGACGGCGGGACCCCGATCACCCGAATCTCGGAGCCGAAGAACTACCGGTCCGGTGACGACCCGCCCGAACGGACGGTCCTGTGTGCGGAGATCCCCTGCGCGGCCGGCGATGCGATTTGGGGGACGGGCGATGCCGCCCTCGGCAGGATAGTTCAGGAGGCACTGGCGGCCATGGACCTGCCTGCGGTCGACCCGGTCGAGGTCTTCGTCAAACGGGTGCCGGCCGCCTACCCGGTTTACGACCTCGGGTACTCGGAGTCCTTCGAAACGCTGCTCGCCTGGGCGGGGTCGCTTCCGGGGCTACTGACCTTCGGCCGGCACGGTCTGTTCGCCCACAACAACTCGCATCATGCGCTGGACATGGGTTGGGCGGCGGCCGGGGCCCTCGGGTCGGACGGCTCGTTCGACGAAGAGGCCTGGGCGTCGTCCATGGCCGGCTTCGCCTCCCACGTCGTCGAGGACTGATTGATCTCCCGAAGCACCGCCGGGATCACCGCCTGTAGGTAGGGCAGAAGGCGGACAAAGGTTTTCCCCTCGGTGCGAAAGCGGTAGTTGATCGGCACCTCGGCGTAGCGGAAACCCTTGCCGAGCAGGTCGAGAGTCAGGACCTGGGCGTAGTTGTAGTCGTGGACCAGCTCTGCAGCCGCGGCCGCCCGGTGGGACAGCGCCCGGTAGCCGCTCTGGCCGTCCGAGATCCGCCTGCGGGCGATCACCGAAAGAACCAGGGACAGCAGCCGGTTGCCGAGGTTGCGGTGGGCTTTCATCCTCCGGCTGCCGCTCGAGAAGCGGGAGCCTGCAACGTAGTCCGCCTCGCCGGCCAGGATCGGCGCCACCAGGCGTTCCAGCTCCGCCGGGTCGTACTCTCCGTCGGCGTCGCAAAAGACGACGGCGGCCGCCTCCCGGGCGGCGCCCTCGGCCAGGCCCCGTCTTACTCCGGCCCCTAAGCCGTGCCGCTCGGTCAGCTCGACCACCCGGGCTCCGGCGAGCCGGGCGACCGTGGCGGTCCGGTCGGTCGACCCGTCGTTTATGACCACGCACTCCACCGGGCGGCCCTGGACCTGCTCCGGCATGCGGGCGACCACGCCGGCGACGTTGGCCTCCTCGTTGCGGGCCGGCAGGAAGAAGACGATGGGGGCACCATCCGGGGGCGGCCCGGCCGGTGGGAGCGACTGGATTCTGGGGAGACGGAACCGTCCGAAAAGCCCGGGAGCCGGGGTGACGAGCGCCACCGCTCCGGCGATCAACGAGTAGGCGGTCTTCAGGGCGTGGGCAGTCAGGGCTGCGGCCAGGGCCGGACCGGACCCAGCGCCGAGGAGGACCAGCATGCCCATCGCCGCAGCCTCGTAGGTCCCGAAGCCGCCTGGGGCCACCGCCAGGACCTGCGAGAAGATCGTCGCCGCCGTTACCAGCACTGCGTCGGTGGCGCTGATCGGGATGCCGGCCCAGTGCGCGGCCTGCCAGATCACAACCGACTCCAACAGCCACGCGGCCAGCGACCCCAGGGCGACAAACGACCCCGGCATCCGCAGGGCGCTGGTCTCCAGTCGGCGCAGCTTCTTCATCCACCAGAGCCCGCCGATCAGCACCGCAAGAAGGGTGAGCGCCAGAACCCCGAACGCACCGGCGAGCCGGGGGAGCGCCAGCCCGGGGCCCAGGACAACCAGAAGGCCGGCCAACGCCAGCGCATCGGCCGCCCGGAGGGTGAGCGAGGAGGCTGTCGCTTCCTTCAAAGCGAGCGAGGTGCGCTTGACGACGCTGGTGACCCGCAGGGCTTCGCCCAGCCGAAGGGGGAGGATGTGGTTTCCCGCGACCGCCAGGTGAATGGCGGAAAGGGCGTGGGCAAAGGTGACGCCCGGAACCACGTTGCGCCATACCAGGGCCCGCAAGGCGAAGGCGGTGAAGTAGACGCCCATGACGACGGCCACTGCGAGCGGGGCCCCTTTTACCGCTTCCCAGCTGGACTCCAGGGCCGCGGAGTCGAAGCTGGAGCGCATGAACCACGCGGATCCTGCAGTGAACGCAAGGCCGGCGGTCCAGGCCAGCCACATCGGGATGCGGAACCGGAACATCCTGGCGATCCGGGTGAAGATCACCGGTCGACTTTAGGTAGTCCTAACATGGCTGCGAAGCCTAGCCTAATGGAGGCGGGAGAGCGAGGCCCGGCCCGGCGGAATCTCCCCCGAATTGCGCGTTTACCCCGACCGGCCGGGGGTAGCTAAAAGTTCCACGACCCATTTCGGCAAAGGAGGAGCGTTATGGCGATGAACGAACCGACCGACCCTCAGATGACCGACGAGGGTAAAGAGCCGGGGCAGACTCCAATGGGCGCAGCCGGCGAAGCCGGTGAAGGCCAGGACACCCAGGGCACCAACGCCCAGCAGGACACCGGGGGCCAGGATATGGCGAACCCCCTCAAGCCCTAAGAAGTAGGGAAGCTCACGACGCCCGGAACCTGCGCTGAATGAAGGCCGGGTTCCGGATTCGGGGATCTGACGAGTCCAGACGTCCTACGGCCGGCGTCCCAGTCGCCTAACAGGCAGCAGGACGTCTGGGTCCCCCCGAGAAAACGATGAGGCCGGCGTCCTAGCGGGGAACCGGCAGGACCACCGGCACGTGGCCGTGCGCCAGCTGGACCCTGACCTGCGCTCCAGGTTCCACCTCGACCGTGTGGGGCAACAGGCATCGCAGGCGGCTGCCGGAGGGTAGTTGAACCTCGTACAGCAGAAATGCCCCCAGGAACTCGACCGAGGTGACCACCGACCCGCCGCCCGGGTCCTCGACGAACGTCACGTCGTGCGGCCGGACCATGATCTCCATCTCGGTCCCCGAGATGTCGTGCGGGCACTCGCAGGGCCCGGCCTCGGTGTGCAGGCTGCCGTTGCCCGAGTAGGTGGCGGGGAGGAAGTACGCCTCGCCCAGGCTCGACGCTACGAAGTGGCTCTGCGGCAGGTGGAACACCGTCTTAGGAGAACCGATCTGCTCGACCCGGCCTTTACCCATCACGGCCACCCGGTCTCCGACAGACATCGCCTCCTGCTGGTCGTGGGTGACAAAGAGTGCCGACGCCCTGGCCTTCCGCAGGATCTCGACCGTGTGCAGCCTGACCTGCGCCCGCAGGTTCGGGTCGAGGTTGGCGAAAGGCTCGTCGAGCAGCAGGACGGTCGGTTCCGGGGCGATCGCCCGCGCCAGGGCCACCCGCTGGCGCTCTCCGCCCGAGAGCTCGTGGGGGTACCGATCGGCGTGCGCCGGGAGCTCCACCAGGTCCAGGACCTCGGCCACCCGCTTTGCGATTGCGGACTTGGACCGGCGGCCCAGCCCGAACCCGATGTTGCCGGCGACGGTCAGGTGCGGGAACAGGGTGTTCTCCTGGAACACCAGGCCCACCGCCCGGTCCTCCGGGGGGACCCACCGGCCGGGGGAGGAGGCGCTCTTTCCGTTCAGCAGGACCTCGCCCGCATCGGGCTCCAGCAGGCCGGCGATCATCCGGAGCAGGGTCGACTTGCCGCACCCGCTCGGCCCGACGAGGGTAAGGAACTCGCCGTGACCCAGGCTGATGCTGACGTCGTCGACGGCGGTGGTGGAGCCGAACCGCTTGGAAACACCGCGCACTTCGACGGCGGGGGCGGCCGGGGGCGTGGAACGGTCGATGTGCGCTTCTTGCAAGGTCAGTCCCTCTCGCCTGCTGCTCATACCCGGACATCCTCAAAAATCGTCTTGCTGGTGGTGGGCAGCAGCACCTCGGCCTCGGAACCCCGCAGGCTCCGGGTAAGCAGCGCCACCGGCACCAGCGAGGCGGCGATAATCGTAAGCGATGGAAGCGCCGCCGACTCCCACCGGGACTCCGCAGCAAGCTGCCAGACCCATACCGGCAGGGTGTCGAAGCCGAACGGCCGGAGCAGAAGCACCATCGGAAGCTCCTTCAAGGCGTCGATGCCCACCAACAACAACGCTACCGCCACGCCGGTCTTTGTCAAAGGGAAGTGGATCTGCCGCATAACCCGGGCCGGGGTGGCCCCCAGGCTGCGAGCGGACAGCGTGAGCTCCTCCGGCACCTTCTGCAGGCTGGCGTCGATGCCGTTGACCCCGAGAGCCATGAAACGCACGACGTAGGCGTAGACCACGCCGGCCAGCGACCCGGTGACCAGCAGCCCCGGGATCTGGATCCCGACGGAGTTGAGCGCCCGGTCGACCCAGGCGAGGACCAGCAGGACCCCGATGGCGATGACCGGCCCCGGCAGCGCGTACCCGGTGGTCGCCAGCTGGGACATCGACCGGACGTAGCGGCCCCCGGCAAAGCGGCGGGCGTTGGTGACGCCGATGGCGACCAGGGCAACCAGCCCGGCCGCAGCGACCGCCAGCAGGGCGCTGTTGGAGAGGTAGGAGAAGAACCGGGAGTCGACTCCTCCGGTGCCCCGGACTGCTTGCCCGATCGCCCATGCGGCGAGTTGGGCAACCGGAGCGAAGAAGGCCAGCGTCAGCACCAGCAGGCAGGTTCCCGTCGCGGCCCAGGCGCGGGCGCCGTAGAGCTTCTTGGAGGGAAGCTGCCGGCTCCCGCCGCCCTGCTGGGTGTACCGGGCCTTGCCTCTCAGGGCCCGCTCCAGGACGAGCAGCCCGAGTGCGAACAGCAGGACCAGGGAGGCCAGCTCGCTGGCGGCGTCTCGGTCGAACATCCCCTTCCACACCCGGTAGACGCCCACGGATACGGTCTGGACGTTGAAGTAGATGACCGTGGCGAAGTCGGTGAGTGTCTCAAGCGTGACCAGGGTCAGCCCGGCGATCAACGACGGACGGGCCATCGGCAGGATGACCTTCCACGCGGCCTTCAGGTGGCTGTAACCCAGGCTGCGGGCGACCTCGTAGCTGGCGGTGGCCTGCTCCCGCATCGCGGCCCGGGCCAGCAGGTAGACGTAGGGGTAGAGGCAGAGCGAGAAAACCAGCGCCGCCCCCCACACCGACCGGATCTCGGGCACCCAGACGTCACGCCCGAAGACGGCCCGCAGCCCCCCCTGGATCGGGCCCGTGAATCCGAAGGTCGACATGAAGACGAAGCCCAGGATGTAGCCCGGCATGGCGAGGGGCAGCACCAGCATCCACGCGAGCGCCCTGCGACCGGGGAAGTCGTAACCGGAGACCAGCCAGGCCAGGCCGCCTCCGAGTACCAGAGTTCCCAGGATCACCAGACTTAGGAGCGCCAGGGTGGAGGTCAACATCTCAGGCAGACGGGTCTCCCACAGGTGGCGCCAGATCTCGACGCTCGGCGTCAGCAAGCTCCAGGCGATAACCGCCACCGGGGCCACCGCCAGAAGGGCGATGACGGTCACCCCGAGGGTCCAGCCCCGGCGACCCCGGCGCACCGGGGTTGGCAGGTGGATGCCCCTACTCGTAGCCGGCCTCGTCCATGGCTCGGATGGCGTCGGCGTTGCGCGACCCGTAGTCGGCGGCGCCGAGCGGGTCCCGCTTGAAGTCGTTGCCGAACTCCTTCAGCACCAGCTCGTCGGGCTCGACGTCCGGGTTGGCCGGGTACTCGTGGTTGGAGTTGGTGAAGTCGTCCTGTCCCTCGGTCGCCAGCCACTCGAGCAGCTGCTTCGCCAGGTCGGGGTTGTCGGCGTTCTTGGTGACCCCTGCGCCGGAGACGTTCACGTGCACCCCCCGGTCGCCCTGGTTGGCCCAGAATGCCTTGACGTTGAAGTCCGGGTCCTCGTCGAGCTGCTGCGCCAGGTAGTAGTGGTTGGTGATGCCTACGTCGCACCCGCCCTCGGCGACGGTCTCGAGGACGAGGACATCGCTGCCGAGGATCTCGGTTTCGTTGGCCACCCAGCTCCTGAGGATGTTCACCGCTCCGTCGTAGCCATGGTGGGCGATCAGGCTGGCGACCAGCGACTGCGTGTAGACGTTCGACGAGTCCCGCATGCAGACCCGGCCCTTCCACTCGGGATCGGCAAGGGCCTCGTAGGTGGAGAGCTCTTCGGGCTTGACCTCGTTGGGGTTGTAGACGATCGTGCGGGCCCGGACGCCCAGCCCGAACCACTGGTTGTCGGGGTCGCGGAGGCTCTCCGGGATGGCGTCGGTGAGAACCTCGGATTCCAGCGATTGGAAGACGCCCTCGTCGGCGGCCAGGAACAGGTTGCCGGCGTCGACGGTCATGTACACATCGGCCTGGGTATTCTCACCCTCGGCCTCGATTCGCTCCCGCAGCTCGGCGTCGCTGCCGAAAAGGAACTCGACGCTGATGCCGGTTTCTTCGGAGAACGTCTTGAAGGTCTCCTCCTCGCCGTAGTGGCGGCCGGAATACACCCGGACGGTCTCCTCCGAGCCCTTGTTGGTGCAGCCTGCCGAGGCGACCAGAGCCATGCTCACCAGTGCAGATCCAAGCCGCGCTTTGCCGATCAACATTCCTCCTTGCCGGGCGTTGGGCCCGAAGCCAGCCGGTGCGCAGCTAATTTCACCTACGCTTTGGTGATGCTCTCAACCCTGCGGCAGCACTCTTAGGTCTGCCTACATTTCGTGCTTAGGATAACCTGATGAACCGCCTAGGGAAAGCCCCGGAAATTTCAAAAGGCCTGCCTGCAGCACTGGTCCTGGTCTTTGTCCTGGCGGCCTTCGCGGCTGCCGTCGGCGCCCCGATTCGCTCCTCCTACGGGGCCCGGATCACCGCCGACGAGCCCGAGTACCTGCTTACTGCGATCAGCCTTGCCGAGGACCGGTCGCTGGACATCTCCGACGAGCTCGATGAGGAGCGCTACCGGGAATTTCACGAGGTGAAGATCAAACCCCAGGCCAAGGTGCTCGACCGCGGCCGGATGGTGAGCCCCCACGACCCCCTCCTTCCGGCCCTGTTGGTTCCCGGCGCCGCGGCGGGCGGGTGGCTGGGCGCCAAGCTCACGCTTTCCTTGTTCGCCGGGTTGCTTGCGGCTTTGATGTTGTGGACGGCGGTCCGTCGCTTTGCAGTTGCGGTCTGGCCGTCGGCGCTGGTGGTCGGCGTCCTGACCGCGTCGTCGCCCTTCGCGGTGTACGGCAGCCAGATCTACCCGGAGGTGCCGGCTGCCGTCGCCGTGACGGCCGGAATCGCCTGCATTACGGGGCCGCTGGGGAATCGGGGCCTCGCTGGGTTCGTCGTGAGCATCGTCGGGCTGGTGTGGCTGGGGACCAAGTTCATCCCGGTGGCGGCGGTCCTTGCGCTTCTGGCCCTGTGGCGCCTGCATCGTGCCGGCCGCCGGCGGGAGGTGATGGTGGTGACCGGGGTGTTCGCCCTGGCGGGCGCGGGGTACCTGTTCGGCCA
>DASTUJ010000201.1 GCA_035759705.1 Actinomycetota bacterium
CTCGATGGGCATCACCGGGTCCTTGTTCAGCGACAGGAATGCCGCCCCGGCCCGTATTGCGTCGGCGGCCAGCGCCAGGCGGATGTAGCTGAAATCGGTGTCCCGGCCGCAGAGCACGAAGTCTGCGGTCTGCCCCAGTTCGAGGTACTTGATCCGAAGCAGGTCGGCCAGCTGGGCGGCCACGGTTTGCGGCGCAAGGATGAACGCCGGAGCCCCTTTCATGTCGTTCTTAACGATCCACTCCCTCGCCACGAGGCTCGTCGTCAGGACCTCCTCCTTGGCCAGCTCGAACCCACCATCCGCCAGGCGCTCCACGACCTCGTCGGGGTGGTAGCCGCCGTTGTTCGTGAGCAGCAGGAGCGGTTTGCCGGTGGCCCGGATGGCCTTCAGGCCGTCGATAGCGCCCGGGATCAGGACCTCGCCCCGCCACACGACGCCGTCGAGGTCGATGGCAAAGGCGTTGTACTCCTCCAGGAGGTGGGCGGCGCTGCCGAGCTCGGCTCCGTTCGGAGAGGTCATGAGGCCAGCCGGTCGAGCGCCCTGCGGTAGTCCTGGGAGTCCGGCTTCATGGCGATTGCGATCTTCAGCAGCCCGGCGGCGCGTGCTTTGTCGCCCAGGCGGGCCCGGCACAGGGCCAGGCCGAAGTACGGGTAGTGGTCTGCAGGGTTAAGCTCCATAGCTCTTTCGAACTCCTCGCCGGCTCGCTGGGTCTCTCCGATGTTGTACAGCGCCCGGGCCAGCGCCTCCCGCACCGAGCCCTTTTCGGGCTCCAGCTCGCAGGCTGTCTGGAGCACCAGGGCGGCCTGGTGGTTGCGGCGCGCAGCCAGGTGCTCCATGCCCCTGGTCCAAAGCTCATACGCGTCTTTGGCGTTCATATATCAACTATAGGATCAGCGCCGGTTGCTCCGCTGGTTTCCCGGCAACCGCACTAACTCTCAAAGCCGTGATAAAAACCAGTGGTGCCCCGTATCTTCGGCTTTCGAGCCCTCCGCTACTCCCCCGGCTCCGATCTGGAACTGGTTTCGGCCCCTCCCTACGACGTGATCGCGCCGGACGAGCGGGACCGCCTGGATGCACTGCACCCCAACAACATCGTCAAGATCACCCTCGGCGCCGAGCAGCCCGGGGACGACGAGTCGGCCAACCGCTACACCCGGGCAGCGTCGCTTTTGAAGGAGTGGCTGACCTCCGGGGTGTTCGTCGTGGACGACGCGCCGCACCTCTACCTGTACCGGTCAGACTTCACCGCCGAAGGCCAGCCCCGCTCGACCGCGGGGATCGTCGCCGCGCTGGAGCTTGAGGAGCTCGGGGAAGGCGGCGTTTTCGGGCACGAAAAGACCCGGCCCGGTCCCAAAGCGGACCGGCTGGCGCTGATGCGCACAACCGCGGCGAACATGGAGCCGCTGTGGTTCTTCGCCTCGGGGGCGATGGACGGATTCAAGGAGCTGGTCGAGGAACTTGAGCAGATGGCGCCCCTGGCCGACGTCACCGACCCGCAGGGCGTCCGGCACCGGGCCTGGCAGCTTTCGGGCGACCAGGCGGCGGCCATGACCAAGGTCGTCGGCGACACCCCGCTGGTGGTGGCGGACGGTCACCACCGCTACGAGACCTCTCTGACCTACCGCAACGAGCGCCGGGCGACCGACGGAGCCGGGCCGTGGGACTCCACGCTGGCGATCATCTCGGACCCGGTGCAGTTTGCCCCGGCCCTGTCGGCGATCCACCGGCTGGTCTCAAACCTGTCCGCCTCCCAGATCGCCGGCCTGGAGCCGTTCGAAGGCACCTTCGGTGAACTTGAGCAGGCCGTCGAGGAGTCCGGTCCCGGGACCATAGGGGTTGCCTCAACCGAGGGCCGCTGGACGGTTAAGGCGACCGGCGAGGTGGACACGGTGTGGCTGGCCGACCAGATCCTCGAGCCGAACCGGGCGGAGGTCACCTACGAGCACGACCCCCGCATCGTCGAGGCGGGGGTGGCCAAGGGGGAACTGGCGTTCCTGATGGCGCCGGTGCCGGTCGGGCTGGTGGCGAAGAAGGCTCTCGCCGGTGTTCGCCTCCCCCCGAAAACCACCCTTTTCTGGCCCAAACCCCGCACCGGCCTGCTGATGAGGGACATGGAATCGGATCGATAGATTTTGGGTGAGCCCGTCCAGGTTCTGGACACCCGCTGGCCGCAGGTCCCAACTGCAAATCAACGCCCCGATAGCCGGAGCCCGAACCCTTTCTGAAACTTCGTGGGTCTTGGAGGGATGTCACCCCTTCGGTGGCCGATTCAGAAATGAGACGCGCCACGAGCCGGCGCTTGGCTCCCCAGCCGCGTTGGAGCGACTCGATTAGAAGCTGAAGCCTTCCGGGTGCGGGAGGAGTCCAGCGCCGCCGAGGACCGGATCGGCCGGGCCGCCCCTCCGACCAGGAGGAGCGCCTTCGAAGCCTGACCAAGCGCCAAGCTGAGATCAAGCTGGCCGTAACCGCAGGAGGAGCCGGCGCCGGCACACCTGCGTCGCAGCCTGAACTGGGATCGGGGCAGCGAGATGCCGGACACGTTGAATTCACGGTCGGCTCGGGAGTTTGGAGTTGACCCCTCAACTCCAGTTCAGGTCTACTTTTGCGATCCGCACAGCCCGTGGCAGCGGGGGAGCGAACGAGAAAACCAACGGGCTGCTTCGCCAGTACCTTGGCAAATCCCAGGATCTTCGCCAGCTCTCCCAGGCCGACCTCGATCTCATTGCCGACGAGATGAACGGCCGGCCCCGCAAGACCCTTGGCTGGAGCACTCCCGCTCAGACAATGAATCGGGTGCTCGAGAAGAGCCAATCAACCGCTTCCACTGAGCCGGATGTGGAAGACTCGCCAGGCGGTGTTACTTCGACCCCTTGAATCGCCAACGTTATGGTAGTTCAACTAGTGAGTACCTCGCCTACTGGCTCGGGAAGGCTCGTAAGAACGCCCCAGCCTTAAATCAAAAGTAGGCCAACGCTCCCATGACCAAGGTCGCACCGAGCATGAAGAAATGTTGGACAAGGAGGAACCTTTGTCGATCTCTAGACTCTTCCATAGCGTTTGCCCGTGCGATCATGGCAACTTCGGCGACCAGAAGGCCAACACACGCTGCTCGTACCGGTAGCGACGACGTCGCAAAGAAGTAGAACGTCAATGCGCACCCGAAAAGTACGAGACCTTGCAATGTCTGGGTCAGTAATCGTGTTCTGTTCTTAAGAACGCGCACAGCTAGCTCCCGTCTTCTTGCGTTTGCCACCTGAAATCGTGGCAGGTGGGCGATCATTCGACGGCTGTATATTTGCAGTAGGCGTCCACCCCGGTACCAATCACGATGCCGGCGGCGGCTAACGTGCTGACTGCCTCGGCCCATTTCACTATCTGTGGAAAGTTGGCAGGTCGGGGAGTCACGATCTCCCCTTGGGTCTTAAGTATCTTGGTGTGAAAGGCGGCCGCCGCAACTTTGATAACGTTAAATCCTACTTGTCTTCTGGTGTCTTTCCAACCGCCTTTGCCGTGCAAGGCATCAACGGCCGAAGTGTATAACCCGTAAATGCCTGCATATTCTGCAAACTTAGCGACCACCGGCCCACAGGCCAGGCCAGAAAGATCCTGAGCATTTATCGGGTCCCCATAAACGTAGGAGTATGAGTTTGCACATCCACCTCGTATCGGATCGACCTGCAGGAAACGAGCAAAGGCTGGATGATAGTATCTCTCTCCGAAGTGATAGAGGCCTGTGGACGAATCTAAGTACCCGCCCATCCACCGCCAAGGGTTGGCCGGAGCCGTTCCGTTGATCCCTGTTTCAGTTGCATGGGCCCCGAACGGGTCGTATGTGTACTTGGCTCGCTGGTTTCCTCCGGAGTCCATCTGTCCGATGACGGATCCTAGGCCGTCGAAGTAGTAGTAGAAGGTCTGCCCGCTGCTCAGCTTCTGGTAGACCAGATTCCCCGACGGTTCACGGACGTAGCTTGTTAAGGCGCTGCCGGTCGTCTCCGTCTGCACCCCTAGCGTTCCGTTTTGGGCGGTCGTCGAGCCGGCGAGGGTTCGATCCGCCTGACCCGACCCGGCATAGGCGAAGGGCACCGCCGATTGTCCGGCGGGGGTGATCTCCTTGGTCTGGTTGATCCCGTTGTAGTCGATGCTGTCAAACACGGTCGACTCCGTAAGGTTGCCAGCGCCGTCGAAGACGGTGCCGCTCTCGTCGACCTGGTCGTTGTCGTTGTAGATGTGAGTCCCGAGGTCGTCGCTCGTGCGGTTGGTGTTTTTGTCCCAGCCATAGCTGTAGGTCGCCCCGCCCGGCGTCGTCGCCGACGTCAGCCGGCCAAGGACGTCATAGCAGTAGCTGGTGGTGATTGCGGTCATGTTGTCCGTGACCGATTGCTTGCTGGACGTTGACAGCCCTGTGGCGGCTCCCGGACAGGTTGAGCCGGTCGGCACGGCGTAGGAGTAGGTGAGGTCGCTCAGCGTCACCGGGCCCGAGACGGCGATGGTCTTTATGTTCGTCAGCTTGCCGGCGTCGTCGTAGGTGTAGTGGGTATGGGCGGCAGCCGACGGCGGGATGATGTCCCCGTTCGAGTTATAGATGACGTCGAGCAACGAGTTGTACCACGTGTCGGTTCGCTGGCCGAGGTCGTTGTAGCCGAAGATCACTTTGTTGGCGCCCGACGCCTCGTTCATCTGCTCGAGCTCGTTGGCGTCGTTGTAGCTGTAGTTCGTCGCGAAGCCGCCTCCC
>DASTUJ010000202.1 GCA_035759705.1 Actinomycetota bacterium
AGAGGGCATAATTGTCTCTATGCGTCGCCTACTTTGCCTGATGGTCCTGGTGTCGACGCTCATTGTTCTTCCCGTGCCTTCCGCCGGAGCCGCTTTTCCCAACGACCCCGGCTTCACCGACACCCTGGTCGGCAACGTTGCCTCTCCGACATCGATCTCCTTCGCCTCGGGCGGGCGGATGCTCGTAACCACCCAGGCCGGTGCCGTCCGCGTATTCGTCAACGGCGCCCTGCAGGCCACCCCGGCGCTCACCCTCTCGGGCGTTTGCAGCTCGGGTGAGCAGGGGCTTCTCGGATCGGCCGTGTCAGCGGCGAACGAGGTGTTCCTCTACTACACCTCCAACCACAACGGCGACTGCTGGAACCGGGTCTCACGCTTCACCCTGGGAGCCAACAACCTGTTGACCGGCGAGGTGATCCTGCTGGACTGGATCCCGACGCCGGCGACCAACCACAACGCCGGCGACCTGAACCTGGGTCCCGACGGCAAGCTTTACGTATCGGTCGGAGACGGCGGGTGCCGGCTCACCAACGCAACCCTCTGCGCCGGCAACAACGACAACGCCAGGTCCCGGCTGCACCTGCTCGGCAAGATCCTCCGGCTGAACACCGACGGCACGGTGCCCGCCGACAACCCTTACGCCCCTACCAGCACCCGGCGTTGCGGCCATCCCTCGGGGGACACCAACCCCGGGAGTGCCCTGCTGTGCAGTGAGACCTGGTCCTGGGGCCTCCGCAACCCGTTCCGCTTCGCCTTCCGGGCCGACGGCGCCATGCACATCAACGACGTCGGACAGTCGGCGCGTGAGGAGGTCGACCTCGGGCTGGCAGGAGCCGACTACGGCTGGAACTGCCGTGAGGGCCGCATCGCCAACCCCTCCCTGCCGGGCTGCACGCTGCCTTCGGCTACCGAGCCGATCCACGACTACGACCGCAGCGCCGGATGCATCTCGATCACGGGAGCCGCCTTCGTTCCGCCGGGACGCTGGCCTCCCCGCTACAACAACGCCTACCTGTTTGCCGACTTCGGATGCGGCAGGATCTGGCTGCTCGACGGAACCGGGGTCCGCGACTTTGCCACCGGGCTCGGCTCGGCCGTCCACCTCGAGTACGGTCCGGACGGGGCCCTGTACTACACCAACTACACCGGAGGCGGGCAGGTTCGACGGATCGCCTACGTTTCCGACCCGGTCGCCGGCGACTTCGACGGGAACCGCACAACCGACGTCGCTGTTTGGCGGCCCGGCTCCGGCCAGTGGTTCGTGCGGGACCAGTTCACCGTGAGCTGGGGCCAGCCGGGCGATCTTCCGGTAGCCGCCGACTACGACGGCAACGGAACCGTGGACCCGGCGGTCTACCGGCGGTCGAACAGCCTGTGGTTCATCCGCAACCAGGCAACCCATTTTTGGGGCGTCCCCGACGACATCCCGGTGCCGGCCGACTACGACGGCAACGGAACGGCAGACCTGGCGGTGTGGCGGCCTTCGACCGGGCAGTGGTTCGTCCAGGGACAGCCGGTGGTCTTCTGGGGCCAGCCGGGCGACATCCCGGTGCCGGCCGACTACGACGGAAACGGGACGGCCGACATCGCCGTGTGGCGGCCCTCGAGCGGGCAGTGGTTCCGTCTGGGCCAGCCGGCGGTCAGCTGGGGATTGACGGGCGACATCCCCGTCCCGGCCGACTACGACGGCAACGGACCGGCAGACCTGGCGGTGTGGCGGCCTTCGGTAGGAGGGTGGTTCATCCAGGGCCAGCCGGTGGTCAACTGGGGGCTGCCGGGTGACCTCCCGGTCCCCGGCAACTTCGACAGCACGCCGAGCGACGAGATCGCCGTCTACCGGCAGTCGAGCGGACAGTGGTTTGTCCGCAACCTGTTTACGGTCAGCTTCGGGCTGGACGGAGACGTGCCCGCCAATCAGCCGGCAGCCATAACTGCGAACTTTATGGACTAGGCGGCGGCCCGGACTTGGCCGGGCCTCGGGCCGGGCAATGCGAAATCGCAATCTTTTCGCGACTTTGTGCCTGCGGCGGAGTATTCTGTGCATCAGGATGCACGCGCGCCAGCAGTTCCTGGTCTACCAGTCCAACGGTCAACACCGTTGGAAGTTCGTCGCGAACAACGGGGTGATCGTCGCCGAATCCCCGTGCGGGTACGACGGAGAGCAGGAGTGCCTGGACGCCATAGAGGCGGTTCAGGACCAGGCGGGCGCAGCAGCGATCGTCGACCGCCTGTTCGACCCGACCCCACTGGCGGTGGTCAGGTAGCGGGTTTA
>DASTUJ010000203.1 GCA_035759705.1 Actinomycetota bacterium
CCGTGACGATCTTTCGCAGGGCGCCGTCGATCCCGACCGCCTTGGCCGGGTCGAAGGTCCAGGCGGCGTGAACGAAGAAGATGCCCACCAGGCTGAAGACCACGGCCCTGGCGTAGAGACCGGCAGCGGCGATGGGGAACAGGAACTTTTTCTGGGCCGGCGACATCTCCCGCTCCTTGAAGTCCTTGCGGTACTTGCGGGCAAATGCCCGGTAGCCGTTGTAGAGGCCGGCGGCGATAACGCAGAGGCCGAAGGCAAGCACAATCCATTTCCCGCCGGGCCACTCGAAGACCCCCGCAGTCGTCTTCTGGGCTTTTTGGGTCGACCCCTCGCTTTGATGCGTGAACGCGATCTTCACGGTGTTGTAGGCAAAAACCGAGTAGAGGACCCCCCGGAACAGGTAGCCGACCCGCTTGAATTTCCCTTCGGTCTCCTTCGACTTTCCCTCGGGGTCGAGGATGCCCTCGACCAGCCTCCAGATTGCGTAGCCGGCGAACCCGATGGCGATGGCTATGAGCATCGGGAACCCCCACGGCTTGGAGGACAGGCTCTGTAGGGCGCCCTCCTTGTCGGCCGAGTTCGGTTTCCCGAAGGGGATCTGGAAGGCAATGAATGCGATCAGCAGGTAGACGAGGCCCCTGCCCGCAAGCCCAAAGCGCGCGAGGTACTCAATTCCCTTCCGCTCTTCTTTCTTCAACGGCCCTCCAGGTTTGGCCACTCGGCCCGGGCATAGTATTGCCCGCTTGCGTCGCTCCTACTCGCGGCCGGGGGTGCGGGCCTTTTGGGGCTGGATCGTCGGGTCGGTTGCCAGGCCATCGAGCCAGGCGAGAAGCGTCTTCTGGTAGTCGATTCCGAACTGCAGGACCTGCCTTACGAACGGGTCGCTCCCGTACTCCTGCTGCATTGCCTCGAACTTGTCCAGCGCCTCGGCACCGCCCTCGAGCTCCCGGCCGATTATCTCCGCCAGGCGTTCGGGCGGGAGGTGCCGGCCGAAGAAGACGGTGAGCAGAAGCGGCAGGCGCACGATGGGCGAGCCGGGATCCCGGACAATCCAATCTCCGAACGCCGCGCGGCCGGCTTCGGTGATGGAGTAGGGGCGCCGATCCCGGGGACCGGCCTCGCCCGCCTCGACGAGCCCGAGCTCGGCCAGCGTTCGCAGCTCCCGGTAGACCTGGCTGCGGGTGACGTTCCAGAAGTTGGCGATCGATCCTTCGACGGCAGCCGACAGCTCCCAGCCGGTCATCGGGCTGTCGGTCAGAAAGCCGAGTAGCGATGCGGCGGTGGCGTTGATCTCGTCCGAGGTTGACATTCTAAATTAGAAGGTACACCATGAATGACCGTCCACATTGTTATGACACCCAGTCTCATGCAGGAGCGCCGGCACTTCAAGGAGGCATCAGTGACGAATGGATTCCCAGGACTGACGAACTCAGGATCTCTGCTTGGTGCGAATCCCAACACCGAAGAGGTCATTCGCAACACCGAGGCTGCCCGCGAGGTCGTTCTCAAGATGGCCGACATGCTGGACGGGCTCTCCGACACCTCCATCCCGGTTCCGCGCTCGGAGTGGAACGTGGGGGAGCACGGCGCCCACATCGCCTTTGCCAACATCGGGTTCGGCATGTTCGCGATGGGGCTGGAGTACCCGTACTCCGACGGCACCCAGGCGGGCCTGGCCGAGGAGAACGAGGTTTCACTCATCGGCTTCCCGGAACGGGAGGGCAGTGCCCTCGCCCAGCACCTTCGTAGCGGGATCGACAACTTCATCGGAACCGCCAGGGCCGGCGACCCGGATCAGGTGGTCAGCACCCCTCTGGGAAAGATGCCTCTCGGGACGCTCAGCTCGTACTTTTTGATCCACAACCTCATGCACGGCTGCGCCATCTCTTCCGCTTTGAACCACGACTTTCCGGTCGAGCCGGAGCACCTCCCGATGCTTTGGCCTCTGGTGGTGGCCAAGTTCAACCAGTTCGTGAACCTCCGGGCGAGCCGGGGGGTCGAGGGCACCGTCCACGTCAGCGTCCCGGGATATCTGGAGACGACCTTCAAAATGGAGAACTCCTACCTGACGATCCTCCCCGGCGCCGAAGGAACCGCCGACTGCCGGGTGGAGGCCGACGCCACACACTTCTTCCTCGTGCTCATCAAGCTGCTGAGCGTCCCCGAGGCCATCGACCTGGGCTACGTCAAGACGTCCGGGTCGAACCCGTTCCTCTTCGGGCGGATCATGAACGCGGTGGACGTCCCATAAGCTGAACCCATGCGGTTCGAAGAAATCCAGGCCATGCCCAAGGCGTGGACGCTGCTGTCGATCTTGCCCGGCCTCCTGCTGATGTTCGGGGCCCTGCGGGAGGGTGTCGCGGAGGGGGTGGTCCCGCTGCCGCTGGTGCTGCTGGCCGTGGCCTTGACCCTGATCTTCGGCCTCTGGTTCCGGAGGTTGAGTCTGATCACCGAGGTCGACGACACCACGGTCACCCTTCGCTACCAGGGCCTGCTCAAGACCCGGACCGTCCCCATCTCCACCGTTCGCAGTGCGAGGGCCCGCACCTACCGGCCGCTTCTGGAGTACGGGGGTTGGGGCATCAAGTTCGGGCCCAAAGGCTGGGTGTACAACGTCAGCGGGAAGGAAGGGGTCCAGCTCGAGCTGGACGGCGCCCGGCCTCTGCTGATCGGCTCCCGGCGGGCGGATGACCTGGTCGAAGCGATCACCTTGTCTCCCAAGTACACAGGCATCGGCGCGGGCGGGTAGGCCACGTCGGCCCCGTTCCAGAAATAACTAGACAGTTCCTGGAAACTTTCCTTTAGGAATCGTAAGACCTGCCGATCTCCTAGGTGGACACATCCGACGCCACGCCAAGGAGGAAGACTTTGAATACCTACGGAGGGGCTCTTAATCCCGCGCCCGTCAATCAGCCCGCAAACCAGTCGCCGAAGTGGATCATCTGGGGCCTCGTGGTCCTGGGGCTCGCCGCGGTAGGCGTAGTCGGATGGCAGGTATACAAGATGGCCGGCGCCGCGCCGGGAGCTGAGGCGGAGCAGACCCAGCCCCTGTCTCCGGAGCTCAAAGCAACGATCACCGAGTTGAAAGGCTTCGTCGAAAAAGAGCGCGGCCTGAAGTTCAAAAGGAACGTGAAGGTCACCCTGCTCAGCGAAAAGCAGTTCAAGGCCTATGTCTCCGACGCCTCCGCCTCAGAGCCGGAGACCGATGAGGTCGACGTCGGCAGGGTGACGTTCGAGGCGCTGGGCCTCATCGAAAAGAACATCGACCTGGACGCTCTCGGTGAAGCGGCGGCCGGGCAGAGCCTGCTCGGCTGGTACGACTCCGAGGAGAAAGCGCTGTTCGTACGGGGCAACAAGGTCACTCCGTTCATCAAGACGATCTTGGTGCACGAGTTGACCCACGCCCTGCAGGACCAGCACTTCGACATCGTCCGTGAGGACCTTTACGAGGCGAACGACGACTCCAGCCTCGGGCTGGAAGCCGTGGTCGAGGGCGACGCCACCAGGGTCGAGATGGCCTACTACGAGTCGCTGACCGCAGAGGAGGAGCGCCTGGTTGAGCTGGAGGCGAACGACGCCGGAGACCCGGCGACTTCTGAAGTCCCGGATGCCCTGAGCGCCTGGATGGCAGTGCCCTACCAGCTGGGCCCGGTCTTCATGGAGGCAATGTTCCAGGACGGCGGCAACGACCAGCTGAACAAGGCGCTGAAGAACCCGCCGGTCACCTCGGAGCAGCTGCTGTACCCCGATCTGTACCTCGCGAATGAGCCCGCAGTCCCGGTTGCCACGCCGCCGGCCGACGGCAAGGCCATCGACGACGGCATGTTCAGCCAGGTGGGCCTGGTGGTCATCCTGCAGGCGGCCATGGATCCGGAAGTCGCCTTCCAGGCGGCCGAGGGCTGGGGCGGCGACCAGTACGTCGTTTGGGAAAACGGCGACAAGTCGTGCATGCGGTTCGACATGGTGATGGAAACACCCAGGGACCAGCGGGAGCTGAACGCAGCCCTTCGGACCTGGGCCAAGGAGCACGGGGGCGCAACGGTGACGACTGTGGGAGCAGCCACCCGAACCACCGCTTGCCTGTAACGAGATAGTAGGACTGGACGGCCCCTCCCTAAAAGGGGGGGCCGCTTCAGCTAGATGTGCGCCAGGTGCCTTTGCTCCCGCCCGCCGACGCGGTGCTTCGCAGTCGCCAGGTAGACGACCGAGAAGAGCAGCCCGCCGGTCAGCACTATCGCAGGGCCGGAGGCAACATTGAGGTGGTAGCTGGCGATCATCCCGGTGAATCCGCAGAAGGCGCCGATGGCGGTCGCCAGAGGGAGCATCCGGGCGAAGGAGTGCGTCAGCAGCCGGGCGACCACCGCCGGGATTACGATCCCGGCGGCGATCAGCGTGACCCCCATGACGTTCATGGTCGCCAGGATCGACAGTGCCAGCACCAGCATCAGCAGGGCGTCGATCCGGCCGGTTTTGACGCCCGATGCCGCCGCCACCTCCGGGTCGAAGGTGGAGAACAACAGCGGCCGGTACTGCGTGAAGACCACAACCGATGCGAACACCGTGACCCCGAGCACCACCCAGACGTCGGCCGCCGACACCCCGAGCACGTTGCCGAACAGCACAGCATCCGGGTTCTGCCCGGGCGCGCCGAACAGCTGGATCAACGCCAGGCCCAGGGCGAACGAGGCGGTGGTTATCACGCCGATGGCGGCGTCGGACCCGATCGACCGGCGGCGGGTGACCCGGTTGATCAGCAGTGCGGAGGCCAGGCCCCACAACCCGGCGCCGACGAACAGGTTGATTCCCATCAGGCTGCTGGCGGCGAACCCGCCGAAGATGGCGTGCGACAGGCCGTGCCCGATGTAGCTCATGCTCCTCAGGACGACGTAGACGCCGATCATCCCGCAGAGCGCCCCTGCGACCGTCGCCACCGCGAGGCCGTTGCGGAAGAACTCGAACTCGAACGGTCGGAGGAACTCGCCCATCACTTCTCCGCCGCCGGCTTGAGGGGCACCACGTTGTCGGGGTCCCGGCGGTGAT
>DASTUJ010000204.1 GCA_035759705.1 Actinomycetota bacterium
GTGGGCAGGGCCGTGCTTGCGCGCTCGGGTATCGATCCCGCGCGCATCAACCAGGTGATCGTCGGCAACATCCTGTCCGCGGGTCAGGGCATGAACCCCGGCCGCCAGGTCGGGGTGAAGAGCGGTGTCCCGGTCGAGGCGCCGGGACTGACCCTCAACCGGATGTGCGGCTCGGGGCTGCAGGCGATCATCAATGCTGCCCAGGAGATCGCCCTCGGCGACGCCGACGTGGTGCTGGCCGGCGGGATCGAGAACATGGACCAGGCGCCCTTCCTGTTGCCCAAGGGCCGCTACGGCTACCGCATGGGACTGCCGGACGCCAAGATCGTTGATCACATGGTCAACGACGGCCTGTGGGACGCTTTCAACGACTACCACATGGGCATCACCGCGGAGAACGTCGCGGAGCGGTACGGCATCACCCGGGAGGACTGCGACGCCTACGCCGCCCGCAGCCACCAGCTCGCGGCCAAGGCCCACAGCGAGGAACTCTTCGCCGGCCAGATCGTGCCCGTGCCGATCAAGCAGAAGAAGCAGACCGTCGACTTCACCACCGACGAGCACGTGCGGCCCGACTCCACCGCGGAGGGCCTGGCGCGGCTGCGGCCGGTATTCAAAAAGGACGGTCTCGTGACGGCCGGCAACGCCAGCGGTATCAACGACGGTGCGGCGATGATGCTGGTGACCAGCGCGGCCAAGTCGGAGGAGTTCGGCCTGCCGGTCAACGGCCGGCTGGTCTCGGCGGCGGTCAGCGGCGTCGACCCGGCCTACATGGGCATCGGCATGGTGCCCGCGTCGCTCAAGGCGCTGGAGAAGGCGGGGCTGACTATCGATGACATCGACGTCGTCGAGGCGAACGAGGCGTACGCCTCCGTCGCCCTCGCGGTGCAGCGGGAGCTCAAGGTGCCCGACGAGAAGATGAACCCCGTCGGCGGAGCGGTCGCGCTGGGGCACCCCATCGGAGCCACGGGCGCGGTGCTCACCGTCAAGGCCCTGTACGAGCTGGAGCGCCGTCAGGCCCGCTACGGGCTCGTGACGCTCTGCATCGGCGGCGGGATGGGCATCGCCGCGGTATTCGAGCGGGTGGGATAGGCTCGCCGCGATGGATCATCGGTCTGGCTAATGTCACGTTAGCGAAGTGGTTCAACGCATGGCCTTGGCGAGGACCTGTTCTGGTGTCTTGGTCCACTGGAACGGCTGGCAGCGCTGATTCCAGGCATCGATGAAGATCCGGATCGCCCGGATGAGGTCGGCGACGCTGGTGAAGGTCCCCCGGCGGATCGCCTTGCGGGTGATGATCCCAAAGAAGATCTCCACCAGATTCATCCAGCTCGCCGAGGTCGGGGTGAAATGCAGGTGGATCCTTGGGTTGCGGGCCAGCCAGGCCCGGACCCTGGGATGGGTGTGGGTGCCGTAGTTGTCGAGCACGAGGTGCAGCTCCCGCCGCGGATAGGCCTTGGCGACCTGTTTGCAGAAGGCCAGGAACTCGATGTGGCGGTGCCGGTCAAAGCAGCGGTCGGTCACCTTGCCGGTGGCCACCTCCAAGGCGGCAAACAGCGTGGTGGTGCCGTGGCGGAAGTAGTCGTGGGTGCGCCGCTCGGCCAACCCCGGCCGCAGCGGCAGGATCGGCGCGGTGCGGTCCAGCGCCTGGATCTGGGACTTCTCGTCCACGCACAGCACCACTGCCTTCTCGGGTGGGTGCAGGTACAGCCCGACGACGTCGTGGATCTTGGCTTCCAGCTGCGGGTCGGTGGAGAACTTGAAGGTCTCGGTCCGCCAGGGCTTGAGGCCATGGTCGCGCCAGACGGTGGCGATGGTGAAGTTGCTCACGCCCAGCTCGCGGGCCAGCGTCCGGGTCGACCAATGAGTCTCGCCCGAGGTCGGCGCCGGGCCGGCGAGGGTGACGGCGACGATCTCCAGTTCCTTGTGCACATCGATGGTGGGTGGGCGGCCAGCTCGGGGACGGTCGGTGAGGCCAGCGATGCCTGATCGGGTGAAGCGCTGGCGCCAAGTGATCACGGTCTGGCGGGAGCAGCCGAGCAGCTCGGCGATCTCGCTGTTGGCCACCCCGTCGGCAGCAAGGGTGATGATCCGAGCGCGTTGGGCGAGCCCAGACGGAAGCGAGGGGGAGCGGAGCCAGGTCTGCAGCTCGGCCAGTTGCTTGGGGGAGGCCGCAAGCGCGGCGGCGGCTTTGGGCATGGCCGATTCTCTACCCCGTCCGCAAGAATCGTCCAATCACTTCGCTAACGCGACACTAGCGAGGATGAGAGGTCCCAGCGAAGGCGAGAAGCGGCTTGGAACCGTCTCTGGCGAGGCCTCAGCCGGCAGGGGACGCGGCGGGTCCTGTGGGCAGGGGAACGTCCTCCTCCTCCACGACCAGGAGCGCGACCCGGCTCAGGTCCAGGTCGTTCGGGACGTCGGCGGCGACCGCCTGCCCCTCGGGCGAGGCCAAGGCGGCGCCCATCGCCGCCGGGTCATCGAACCAGTCCTCGGCGACGGCGTCGTAGGCCGGCGGCGGCTCGTTCGGGTCCGGAAGCACCCAGTTCACCACCAACCGCCGCAGCCCGGGCAGCCTGGTGACCAAGGGCAGGTGGGTCTCCCGCAGGTACTGCCCGAAGTCCTCCCGGCTCATCTCA
>DASTUJ010000205.1 GCA_035759705.1 Actinomycetota bacterium
ACGAGTTCGAGAGCCTGCGCATGCACGGCATCCGCCAGGCCGACGTGAGGGGATACTCGTACTCCCGGGACGACGTCTCGGCCCGGGGCCTCGCCAACTCCTACTCCCAGATCCTCGGCCAGATCTTCACCGAGGCGATGAAGCCGTACGAGGTGGAAATCCTGGTGGCCGCCGTCGGTGAGGCCGGACAGCCGAACGAGATGTACCACATCCTCTACGACGGCAGCGTCGCCGACGAGACCGACTGGGTGGCCATGGGCGGTCAGTCCGAGGAGCTCTCCGCCTACCTGGAGAAGAACTTCAAGCCGGCGCTTGCACTGAACGAAGCCGTCAGGCTGGGTGTCGCATCGCTGCGGGAGGTCGAAAACCGGGATCTGCCCAACGGCAACCTCGAGGTGGCGGTCCTCGACCGCACCCGGGAGCGCCGCAAGTTCAGCCGCCTCACCAACAAAGAGGTTGCTGCGGCCATCGAAGAGGCCGACTCCGCCTAAAAGCGGGGTACTCGGCGGCGACGCCATCGCACCGTCCGCCTCCTGCCGCGCGCACCGTTGCGCATACCCTTACACTTGCTCCGTGAGCCTGAATGGCAGCTTCTGTGCAGGGTGCGGAAATGGTCATCACCTTCCGGGCTTGAATCGCATGTTCCCGGCGGAAGCTTCCTGATGGAACGCAGGATCTTCGGCCTGGAGAACGAGTACGGCGTCACCTGCACCTTCCGGGGGCAGCGCCGCCTCTCCCCCGACGAGGTAGCCCGCTACCTGTTCAGGAGGGTCGTGTCCTGGGGCCGCTCCTCCAACGTCTTCCTCGAGAACGGTGCCCGGCTCTACCTCGACGTCGGCTCCCACCCCGAGTACGCCACCCCCGAGTGCGACGACATCCGCCAGCTGATCGCCCACGACAAGGCGGGCGAACGGATCCTCGAAGCCCTGGTGAACGCCGCCGAGATGCGCCTCCGCGAGGAAGGCATCGCCGGACAGGTCTACCTGTTCAAGAACAACACCGACTCCGCAGGCAACTCCTACGGCTGCCACGAGAACTACCTGGTCAGCCGCTACGGCGAGTTCGGAAAGCTAGCCGAGCACCTGATCCCGTTCTTCGTCTCCCGCCAGATCTTCACCGGCGCCGGCAAGGTGCTGCAGACCGCCCGGGGCGCCCGCTACTGCATCTCCCAGCGGGCCGAGCACATCTGGGAGGGCGTCTCGTCGGCGACCACCCGCTCCCGGCCGATCATCAACACCCGGGACGAGCCGCACGCCGACGCCGAGAAGTACCGCCGCCTTCACGTAATCGTCGGGGACTCCTCGATGAGCGAGTACACCGCCTGGATCAAGATCGCCACCACCGCAGTGTTGCTGAGGATGCTCGAAGAGGGCATCGTCATGCGAGACCTTTCGCTTGAGAACCCGATCCGGGCCATACGCGAGATCTCGCACGACATCACCTGCCGTCGCAAGGTCCGCCTGGCCAACGGGCGGGAGGCCTCCGCCATCGAGCTGCAGTGGGAGTACCTCAGCCGGGCAGCCGACTACGTCGACCGCAGGGACGACCCGGAGATGAAGGAGACCGTGCGGGCCTGGGAGGAGTGCCTGGTGCTGCTGGAGGACGACTTCACCAAGCTGGACACCAAAGTCGACTGGGTCATGAAGTACACGATGCTCCAGGACTACCGGACCAAGCACGGCCTGGGCCTCGGGCACCCCAAGCTGGCCCTGATGGACCTTGCCTACCACGACGTCAGCCGCCGCAGGGGCCTCTACTACCTGCTGGAGCGCAACGGCCTGGCCGAACGCTACGTCACCGACGCCGAGATCGACACCGCCAAGCTGGAGCCGCCCCAAACCACCAGGGCGAAACTCAGGGGAGAGTTCATCAAGACCGCCAAGCGGCGCCGCCGGGACTTCACCGTCGACTGGGTCCACCTGAAGCTCAACGACCAGGCGCAGCGGACGCTGCTGTGCAAAGACCCCTTCAAAAGCGTTGACGACCGCGTCGCTCGCCTCATAGCCTCACTTTAGGGACCGGCAGAAAAAGGGTGTAACGCCGCGGGGGAGGCGGTCGTTTACATGGATATGGATGATCTCAGCGAGATCCAACTCCGCATCGCCAAGATCGAAGAAGGCCTCAATGAGGTCAAGGCGCTCGTCCAGCAAGCCGCCGCCAAGCAGAGTCCGGCACCCGCTCCCCCGCCGAATCAGGCGCCCCGGCAGAACCCCGTGTTTCCATCGCTGAGGGTCGGCCCGGCGCCAACGCCACCGCCGACTCCGGCGCAGCAGCTCTGGCAGCAGCCTCCCCCCGCAACTCCTCCTCCCCCACCGTTCCCGGCTCGACCTTCCTTTGTTAACCCCCCGAAGCGGCGGAAACGTGAAGTTCCCCTTCGTGTCCCAACTCCACCGCCGGCAGCCGCGGTTGCCCCCGCTCGGAACGCAGCCACCTCTCCTCCCTACGAGCCTCCGCCTCCGGCGCCCAGCCCGCTCCGCAGCGGCGAGTTCGAGGCAAACATGCTGGGAAGCTGGTTTGCCCGCATCGGAGCATTCGCCATCTTTCTCGGGGCGGCCTTCGCCTTCAAGTACGCGGTGGACCGCGACCTGATCAGCCCTGCCGGCCGCATCGCAATTGGGGTGCTTCTCGGCGCCGCCTTCATCGGTTGGGGCGAGTGGGCGCGTCGCAAGACCTGGCCTCTTTTCGCTCAAGCCGTTGCCGGCGGAGGCGTTGCGATCATGTACCTGTCGGTGTGGGCCGGCTACCAGCTCTACGACCTGATGTCTCCGGCGCTGGCACTGATCTTCCTGGCTGCGGTTGTGGTACTTGGTGGAGCACTGGCGGTGCGCCACAACTCGATGGCCCTGGCAATCATGGCCGCCCTCGGCGGCTTCCTCAACCCGATCCTCGTCAGCACCGGGCGCGGCTCGATAGCTGCGCTAAACCTGTACCTTTTGTTCCTGAACGCCGGAATCCTGGGTCTCGCCTTCTACAAGCGGTGGCGGTCTCTCACCGTCGTGGCGATGGCCGCCACCTGGCTGCTGGTTCTCGGAAGCATCTTCGACACCACCCAGTCGGAACGGATGACGTTGCTGGCGTTCGGCACGGTGTTCTTCCTGATCTTCACCGCTGCCCTGTTCGTCACGTACCTGAAGTCCGAGGTCCCGGCGCAGCCGGAGGACCTGGTGCTGGGATCCGTCAACGCGCTTGTCTACTTCGCCTTTGGAATGCTGGTCGTGCCCGAACAGGGTCAGCCGGTTTTCGCCTTGTTTCTGGGGCTCTTCCTGACCGGGATGGGGCTTGGCTGGCGCTCGATCCACCGGACCGACACCAATGCTGTGCTCACCTTCGTCGGACTGGGCGTGGGAGCGGTCACCGTTGCCGTCGCCCTGCAGTTCGAGGGGTCGATCCTGGCGACCGTCTGGGCGGTGGAGGCGGTGCTGATCATGTTCGCATCGGCCAGGGCGGAGCTTTCGAAGCTGCGCATCGCCGGCCTGGTGGTTTTCTGCCTCTCCGTGGGACTCTCACTTCTCGGCAGCGGGCTGGGCGCCCTCTACGAACCGCCCCGGCCGATCTTCTCCGTGGACGCACTGCCTTTCATCACCCAGGTTGCAGCACTGGGCGGAACGGCAGTGCTGCTTCGCCGCAAGGGCGAGACCGCGGTCGAACAGAGGGCGGCCGACACCGTAGCCATCCTCGCCCTGCTGCTCAACCTGGTCTGGCTTTCCTTTGAGATCACCGCACAGTACCGCCGGGCGGGCTGGGACCTTCAGACGTTCCCCTCGACGATCAGTGCATTCTGGGCGGTGTACGCCGCGGGCATCGGTTTCTTCGGCCTACATCGCGAGCTCAAATGGTCCAGGCCGCTGGCGGGAGGCATCTTCGGCTTTTCCGTCGCCATCTCGGTGATCGCCAGCGGATTCGGCTCGACCTACGAGCCCATTCGCCCGATGCTTTCAACCGAAGCCCTGGCTTTCGTCCTGCAAATCGTCATCCTCGGGTCCGCCGCAGTGCTGCTCCGCCGGACTGCCTCCTCGGTGAACGAGGGTAGGGCGGCCGACGCAGCCGCCGTCTCGGCCAACCTGCTCGCCCTCCTCTGGCTCTCGTGCGAGCTGTGGGCCGTCTACCAGCGGCCTACGGGTGACTGGAGCTTTGCGACCTTCACCTTCACTCTCTCTACCGTCTGGACCCTCTACGCCGCAGGGCTCCTCGCCTACGGCATCGGCCGGCGCGCCAGGTGGGCCCGGCTGTTCTCGGTGAGCCTGTTCGGCCTGGTCATCGCAAAGCTGGTCCTGGCCGATGTCTGGCTTCTCGAGACTCCCCTTCGGATCGCATCACTCATGGGGCTCGGCCTGGTACTGCTCCTCTGCTCGCTCGGCTACCACCGCTTCCGGGCGCTGATTCTTGGTCCCGACGACCCCACACCGCCGGCTGCTTCGAGCGCCAACGCCGCCTGACACGCAGCAGGTTTTAGGCCGCCCGGATACGCCCGGGGGGCGGGCGCACTACAATCGGGTGGATGCCTACCTTTCGCACCGGAGTTATCTCCGAGATAACCGAGACCCTCGATGGTCTGATGAGGGTGCGCGTCCGAGTTGAGGACGAAATCCGGCAGGCCTGCAACATCACCGCCCTCACCGGGGAGGCGGCACTCGGCGACCGGGTGGTCCTGAACACCACCGCCGTCGACATGAACCTTGGAACCGGCGGCCACGACTTCGTGCTGTGGAACCTGGAGCACGACTCGCACGACGTGAAGTCGGGCGGGCACATCATGAAGATGCGCTACAGCCCGTGCCAGCTCGACGTCCTGGCGGCGGAGTCCCCCGAGAGCGAGCACCATTCGGTGCTGGAGAGCGCGGAGTCGCTCGACGGCATGCCGGTGGTCGCCTGCGGCCTGCACTCCCAAATCGCCCCCGCCGCAGCGATGTTGAAGCAGCTGGACCCCGATCTTCGAATCGCCTACGTCATGACCGACGGAGGGTCCCTCCCCCTGGTGCAGAGCAACATGGTCCGGTACCTGAAGGAGAAGGGCCTGATCGACGCAACCGTCACCTGCGGCCACTCCTTCGGCGGGGACTACGAGGCTGTCAACATCTTCAGCGGCCTGGTCACCGCCAACGAGGTGGCCTCGGCCGACATAGCCATCGTCGCCATGGGCCCCGGCGTGACGGGCACTCAGACCTCCCTGGGCCACAGCGCCATGGAGCAGGGCCAGGTAATCTCCGCCGCAGCCTCGCTCGGGGGCCGGCCGGTAGCCGCGCTTCGCATCTCCTTTGCCGACCCCCGTCCCCGCCATCATGCGGTCAGCCGCCAGACCCTGACCGCCCTGAGGTTCGGCGCCCTGGCCCGCTGCACGATGGCCGTGCCGGACCTCCCGGTCGAGCAGCTTACCGAGGTCATGAACGGCCTCATCGACTACGGGTTGACCGAGATGCACGACGTGCGCATCGTCGACGCCTGGGAGACCATCCCCGCCCTGCACAACTACGGGCTGGAGTCGATCAGCTCGATGGGCCGCACGCTGAAGGACGACCCCGCCTTTTTCGAGGCCGCCGGCGCGGCAGGGCTGTTTGCAGGCCAGCTCCTCTATCAGACGGACTGACGACCCCGGCAAGCTGCACACGGAGGTAGGCATTGCCGGTTCGTAAGTCGGAGAGACTCCTCAACCTGATCGTGATGCTGCTCGAGACCGCTCAACCGGTCACCGCCGAGCAGATCCACCGCACGATCCCGGGCTACGGCCAGGACAGCTGGGACACCTTCAAGCGGATGTTCGAGCGCGACAAGGAAGAGCTGCGGGAGATGGGCATCCCGGTGGAGCTGACTGCCGTGGACGCCTGGGAGACCGAGCAGGGCTACCGGATCCCCAAGGACCGCTACTACCTGCCCGACCTTCACCTCGAGCCGGATGAGCTGGCCGCCCTCTGGCTGGCCGCCGGGCTTCTCAGAATGAGCGATCCCGGCCCGGCCCGCAGCGCGCTGATGAAGCTGACCGAGGGGGCGCCGCCGGAAACCGAGGGAAACCTGTCATGGCTGACCGCCGACATGGGCCTGGCCGCCCCCAACCTCTCCACCGTCCTCGAGAGCGTCGCAGAGCGCAAACGGGTCACCTTCCCCTACCGAAGCAAGGAAACCACCCGCAGCCGCACCGTGGACCCGTTCGGGCTCACCCACCGACGGGGGAAGTGGTACCTGGTCGGGCGCGACGAGGGCAGCGACGAGATCCGGTCATTCCGGCTCGACCGGGTCGAGGGAGTCGTCCACGTTAGCCATCCCAGCCGCCCGGGCCCCGAGTTCGAGATTCCGGAAGGCTTCAACCTGCAGGGTTATATGGAGCGGCCGCCCTTCGTGCAGGGCAGCCTTCCCGACAAGGCGAAGGTACGGTTCGACCCCTCCACGGCGTGGTGGGTGGAGCGCAGCTCGCCGTGGCTGAGGCTGGAGCCGGACGGCGACCTCGGAGCCACCGCCGTCGTCGAGGTCACCGACGACTCGGGGTTCATCTCCTGGCTGCTGGGGTTCGGTGAGGGGGCCGAGGTGCTGGAGCCGCAGAGGCTGCGGGACCTGGCCCTGCGACGTCTCGAGGAGATCTGTGGCTAACCTCGAGGACCGCTTCCGCAGGCTGCTGCTGCTGGTGCCCTACGTTCTGCGCAACAACGGCGCCACGGTCGACGAGGTGTCGGAGCGATTCGACATCACCCGCACCGAGCTGGTGGCCGATCTCAACCTTCTCTTCATGTGCGGGCTTCCCGGATACGGGCCGGGCGATCTGATCGAGGCTTACATCGACGGGGACCAGGTGTGGATCCGCATGGCCGACTACTTTGCCCGCCCGATGCGCCTGACGCCGGCGGAAGGCCTGATGCTCTACGCCGGAGGGCAGGCGCTGGCCGCCGTCTCAGGGCCGGACCCGGCGCTGGAGCGGGCGATGGAACAGCTCTCAAAGGCGTTGACCCCGGGAGCGCTGGAAAGGGTGAGCGTGGGCCTGGAGGCCCCGGAAGGGCTTGCGATCGTTAAGGAGGCGCTGGAGAGCAAGCGGCAACTCCACCTGGTCTACCAGTCGCAGTCCAAGGACGAGGTCACCGAACGGGACGTCGACCCGTGGGCGCTGCTTTTGTCGGATGGACGCTGGTACCTGCTTGGGTTCTGCCACAAGGTGGAGGACGAGCGGATCTTTCGCATCGACCGGATGCGCAGCGTCCGCCGGCTGGAGGACGCTGCACAGATCCCGGATGACTTCGACCTGTCCCGGTACGACTCGGTTTACTTCGAGAGCGAGAACGCCCTGACCGTGACGCTGGACATAGCTCCGCGAGCCAACTGGGTGTGCGATTACTACCCGCTGCTGTCGCAGGAGTCCCTCGACGACGGGTGGATTCGAATCCGCCTGAAGGCTGGAGGGGTGGCCTGGCTCGAGAGGCTGTTGCTGAGGCTGGGCCCGGAGGCCCGGATCATCGAGCCGGATTCGCTGAAGGAAAAGCTGAAGGCGACCGCCGCGTCGATGGCCCGGCGGTACGCCTCGAGCGAAGGCTGAATCTAAGCCGTTTTGCCAAGCATGCGAGTGACCTTGGTTCCACACGTGGGGCAAAGGCCCTGCGCGGCTTTTCGGCCGTTCGGCAGATCCTTCTTCTCACCCTCGAACTTGCGCTTCTCCCGGCACTTCACGCAGTAGCCTTCGTACGTTTCAGCCATTTGAGGCTCCTCTCTCAGTAAAGGCTTTATCCGCCTGTTTACGCACAAATGAACTTTCACGCTAGCACAGGCTCAGGCACAGCCTGAGGATATGCAGGCGCAACGGCACCCGGGCGGCCCTCGCAGAGCGGCCGGTGCTGTGGTGTACTCGGTGCCCAATTTGCCGTCGAAGAAGGAGACAAGACCAGTGGCCAGACAGGTGATTTCCACTCCCGATGCCCCAGCGGCTATCGGCCCGTACTCCCAGGCGATCGGCTCGTCAGGGCTGCTGTTCTGCTCTGGGCAGCTGGGCCTCGACCCGGTGACGATGGAGCTTGCCGAGGGCCTTCGGGCACAGGTTTCCCGGGCGCTGGACAACCTGAGCGCAGTCCTTCGAGCGGCGGGGACCGGCCCCTCCAACGTGATCAAGACCACTGTCTTCCTGGCCGACATGGACGACTTCCCGGCGATGAACGAGATCTACGCCGGCTACTTTTCGGAAAGCCTGCCTGCTCGAAGCACGGTGGCGGTCAAGACCCTGCCGAAGAACGCCCTTTTCGAGATCGAGGCGATCGCTCAGATCGAAGGTTGATCGGGGTCCTGCGGCTTGTTGCGGCGTCGCTGGACGACGACCGAAACGATGCCGGCGAGGAGCATCAGCGCACCCAGGACGGCCCACACCCGCTCACCGTCCATAAAGGAGCCGGTCGGCGCAAGTCCCGCGCCCTGAACTATCCAGATCGCCCCGACGATCATCAGCACGACCCCGAATGTTCTAGGAAAGATCCCGTTCTCCTTGTTGGGTGGGCCTAAGTCGGTCCAGGGTAAGGCAATCGTCGGGTTCCGGAGCACATTTAGAGGGTTGATTAGGTCTGGGGTCTGCCATTTTGATGCCTGGTTCTGCTAGATTCCGCAGGCAGGCGTTATAAGAACGGGAAAATTTCGCTCGATCGGACCGGCCGGAGGTAGGGCATGCAGGGCGGAAGGGGTAGCTCTCGGCGTAGAGGCGCGTCCCAGTTCTTGAGGACCGGCCGGGTTCGGGAGGACGCAGCATCCGTCTGGCGCAGACGGCGCCACGGAGCCCTGGCAGCACTTCTCGTTTTGGCGGTCCTGGTCCCCATCACCGCCGCACAGGCGGCCCCGAACGTCGGCGTGATAGTCAACTTCCCCACCAACGCCACGGTCGGACAAACCGGCCTAGCCGCCACCTTTACCGTTCTGAACATCTCCTCGTCACCCGACGAGATGGGCACGGTCACGGTCGGGCAGCTGACGCTGATACCGTCCTGCTCGAACTTCGACCCGGGCTGCGACGCAGCCGGTTCCATCCCCGATCCCGGAACGTTCAACCTGAGCGCCACGGGCACCGGCGCGGCCGGCACAGCATGCGCAGGGCGCGGCTTCAGCATCACCGAGATCAACCCGGCCACCGGACAGGTGTCGTTTCAGCCGGTGGACATGCTTCCGGTGATCCTGGCTCCCCCCAACATCGCAAGCGACCTGGATCACTGCCAGATCAACTTCACGGTCGACGTGCTCAAGGCGCCGAACCACGATGCAATTCCTGCCGAGGACGGCCTGGCCACCGTCCAGCTGGCGAGCGCAACCGGCACCCACCTGAACGGAACCGTGGTCAGCACCACCAACGAGGACGTCACGACGATCTTCGGGGGTGCCGGCCCCGTGACGCCCACGCTCACCACTGTCGCGTCGCCGGGCGTTCAAGTCGGGGGCCAGGTCACCGACACGGCCACCCTGGCAGGCGGCAACAACCCGACCGGGAACATCGCGTTCAGCCTCTACGGACCCGACGACGCCACCTGCACCGGGACGCCGCTTACCCCGCCCAGCGAGACGGTTGCGGGCAACGGTGTCTATACATCGGATCCGGTCACTCCTCCCGCAGCCGGCACCTACCGGTGGGTCGCCGCGTACAGCGGCGACGCCAACAACACGGCTGTCACCACAGCCTGCAACGACCCGCTCGAATCGGTGGTCGTCACAGCCGTCGGTCCGGTGACGCCCACCCTTACCACGGTCGCGTCACCCAACGTGCAGCTGGGCGGGCAGATCACGGACACGGCCACCCTGGCCGGCGGCAGCAGCCCGACCGGAACCATCACGTTCAGCGTCTACGGGCCCGACGACGCCACCTGCGCGGGGGCGCCTTTTGCCGCCCCCGTCGAGACCGTTGCCGGCAACGGCTCCTACACCTCGGACCCTGTAACCCCCGTCGCGGCCGGCACCTACCGGTGGGTCGCGGCATACAGCGGCGACGTCAACAACACCGCTGTCACGACAGCCTGCAACGACCCGCTCGAATCGGTGGTTGTGAGCACGGAGCCGGTCCTGGTAACGCCCACCATCACGACGCAGGTCGCCCCTGCGACCGCGTCGGTCGGCCAGAACATCGTGGACACGGCGACGCTTGCCGGGGGCAACGCACCGACCGGGACCATCACGTTCAACGCCTACGGTCCCACGGACACCACCTGCGCCGCCGCCCCGGTTTACACCGCAACCGCTACGGTCAACGGCAACGGCTCCTACCCGGCCTCGCCTGCGTTCGTGGCGACGGCGCCGGGCCAGTACCGCTTCATCGCCTCCTACAGCGGCGACGCCCTCAACAACCCGGTCTCGGGCGTATGCAACGACCCGGCCGAGCTGCACACCGCAACCGTCAGCCCCCTGCCGACCATCAGCGTCGACAAGACCGCGACACCCGGCAGCCTTCCCGCGCCGACCGGCCTGTTCACCTTCAACGTCTCGGTCACCAACTCGAGCACGGTGCCGCTGGTGATCAACTCGATCAACGACAGCGTCTACGGGAACCTCGGCACCAGGGCCGGCGTCAACACGTGCGACGACCTCATCGGGGACACCCTGGCCCCGGCCGGCGTGGCCACCTGCTCGTTCCAGGGCTCCTTCACCGGGGCCGAAGGAGCGACCGAGACCGACGTCGTCACGGTGGTCGCATCCGACATCGCCGCAAATCAGGCAACCGGGCAGGACAGCGCCACGGTCAGCCTCACGGCGCCGGTGCCTCCGGAAGTCCCCAAGGTTCAAATCGATATCACGCCGATCCCGGCCTCCCAGTCCGAGCCGGGGGGGCCCGTCACCTATCGAGTGACCATCACCAACACCAGCAACCCGGTGGACATCACCATCACATCGATAGTGGACAGCTTCTACGGCAACATTGCCGCCCTTCCCGAGCCCAACACCTGCGACTCGGTGATCGGGCAGGTCCTGTCTTCGGGCGAGTCGGTCACCTGTGAGTTCACGGTCCAGTTCACCGGCGACGCCGGCACGACCCGAACCCACACGATCACTGTGACCGCCACCGGTCCCGGCGGGGTCACCGTCACCGACAGCGCTCCCGCCACAACCATCACGATCACCGACGCACTTCCCCAGATCAGGGTCACAAAAGGGGTCTCCCCCGAGAGCCGCCCGGAACCGGGTGGGGACTTTGTCTTCGAGGTGAGCGTGGAGAACAGAAGCGGCGAGTCGGTGGTCCTCACCACCCTCGGCGACGACGTCCACGGCGACCTGAACGGCAAGGGAACCTGTGACACGGGCGTCACCCTGGCCGCCGGTGCGACCTACACCTGCACCTACACCGCGCGCTTCAACGGCGAGGACGGGGATCGCCAGGAGAGCACGGTTATCGCAACGGTCGTCGACGACGAGGGCAACTCGGCCACCGACTCGGACTCGGTCACGATCCGCCTGACCGACCCGGTAGCGGCAAGCCCCACCCCGACCGCGACGGCTACACCCACCGCCACAGCCACCCCGACCCCGACTCCGTCCGCCACTGCCACGCCGACTCCGACGGCTTCCTCGTCACCCACACCAGTGCCTGCGGCTGCCGCCGGCACACCGCCCCCCGGTGGGATCGTCCGGACCGGCATCGAATCTCTGGAGTGGCTTGCGCTGGCCTTCGCTCTGATAGTCCTGGGAGCGGTGGCTCGAAGCGAGTTGGCGGCGAACCGCATTTCGAGGCGTCCCAGAGGCTAGGGCCGGACGGCCTCCAGCGCCCCGCGGTAGACGGCGTAAACCGAGTCCCAGCTGAACTCCCGCAAGACCATCTCCCTGGCGTTTGCGCCCAGCCGGCGGGACTCGTCGGGGTCGTCGAGCAGCCGGAGGATCGCCCCGGCGGTCTGACCGGCATTCGACCCGTCGACCATCAGTCCGGTCTCCCCCGGACGAACCGCGTCCCCGACGCCCCCGACGTCGGCGCCGATCAGGGGCAGGCCGGCGGCGGCGGCCTCGACGTATACCAACGGCAGGCCCTCGGTCTCGGTACCCAGAAAGCGCGTCCTCGTTGGGAGGGCAAAGATGTCCGCCGCTGCCAGGTAGGAGGGGATCAGATCCCAGGGCTGGGGCCCGGCGAGCGTCACCGACCGCTGCAGACCGGCTTCATCGGTCATCTTCCCAAGGCGCTCGAAGTCCGGCCCTCCTCCTACGATGAGCAGGTGCGCCTCGGGGTGCGACCCGAGCACCTCTGGGAACGCACGGATAAGGGTTCGGCCCCCCTTTCGCGGAACCAGGCGGCTCACCGACACGACGACCGGCCCGCCGACGCCCAGGTCGACCGGTTGCGCGGAGCCGTAGCGGCCGGCATCCACGCCGCAGGTCACCCGGGCCACGTTGACGCCGGGACCCAGGAGCTTTTTCACCAGAGACTCGGCGAACGACGACTCGGGAAGCAGGACCGCTGCCCTCGCGCAGACCGCCTTCAGGGCGCTCCGGGCGCCCGGGATGCGGGAGGCCAGGACGAACTCTCCCCCGTGCACGCTTACTCCGTAGGGCCGCCCCAGGCCCTGCCCCATCAGGCCGAGCGGGAGGGCGGAGGGGAAGTGGACGAGGTCGATCGCACGGTCGGCCGCGAGAGCGATCAGGCGCCGCACCAGATTCGGCTTCGGAAGAAGGGTGTCCACCGGTTCTCGCAGGATCTCGAAATCCTGAGCAGCGTCGAACTCCTCCGAGCCCGGCATCCGGCGTGTGACCACCACCACGTCGGTTGGCGGCCAGCGGCGGACGAGCGAGTAGATGTAGTTCTCTATCCCGCCGGGGTTGGGAGGGAAATCGTTGGTGATTACTAGAAGGCGCATATGATTCTGCTGGCCACCCGATTTACGAACACAAGGAAGGGAGAAGTTACTTGAAGAGGTACATCGCCGAGTTCATCGCTACTTTCTTTCTTGTCTTCGTCGGGACGGCTGCGATCGTAGCCGATACGCAGGAAACGGTAACCAGGCTTCAAAGCACCATCGGGACCCTGGGCATCGCCCTGGCCTTCGGCCTTGCGCTGGCTGTCGCGATCGCCGCCGTCGGAAGGATATCGGGCGGTCACGCCAACCCGGCGGTCAGCATTGCGTTCTACATCGCCAAGCGGCTCTCCCTGAAGGACCTGGGCGGGTACATAGCGGCGCAGGTTCTGGGCGGGCTTGTGGCTGCCCTGGTCGTAAAGCAGATTTTTCCGGCCGAGATCGTCGAGTCGGTAGGTTCCGGCGCCACCGCCCTCGGTGAGGGCATCTCGCTGCTGCAGGGCGGCCTCATCGAGGTGATGCTCACCTTCTTCCTGGTGTTCGTCATCTGGGGAGTTGCCGTCGACCCCAAAGGGCCCAAGATCATCGCTCCGCTGGCAATCGGCCTCACGGTCGCCTTCGACGTCATCGTCGGTGCGTCATCCACGGGAGCGGCTATGAACCCCGCCCGCTGGTTCGGCCCGGCCCTGACCGGGGGCTCTCTGGACGGCAACTGGCCGGTGTGGGTCCTAGGTCCCATCGTGGGAGCATTGATCGCCTCCACCGCCTACGAGCTGTTCTTCTTGGACACCGAGGAGAGTGAGATCACTCTCGAGGATCTGGAGGACCTGGAGCCCCGGGCCCCCGAGTTCCTGCCACCAACACCGGAGGAGTCGGCCGCGGAGGACGCAGCAGCGGAAACGGCAGCGGTGGAAGCTGCCGGCGACGCGGAGAGCTCGGACAGCCCGGCATAACGGTTGGCCGCCTGAGGTTTGCGGACCAGGCGTCAAGGCCGTCCCGGTCCCCGAGTCATGTCCCTTCCGAGCCCGAGGATCATCGACCTCGAGGGTGGCGCCACCGTGGCCATCCGCCCCGGGAAGCCCTCCGATGCCCGAGGATGGATCGACCTGCTGGTCCAGGTTTCCCAGCAGGATCGCTACATCCTGCTCGAGTCGGTCAACACCACCCGGCGGGAGCTTTCCCGGATATTCCGGTTCGGTGCCTGGTGCGATCAGACGGCCGCGGTGGTGGCGGTCGAAGGCTCGACGGTGGTCGGTCAGCTGACCACCACCCGCAACCGCAACATCTACGCCCACACCGCCGAGATCGGCATGTCCGTGCAGTCGGCCTACCGGGGCAAGGGCGTGGGCGCCGGCCTGATCGAGGGCGCCAAGGACTGGTCCAGGGTCTTCGGCGTGGAGAAGCTCGTCCTGAACGTCGTCCCCGAGAACCTCCGGGCCATCCGCTTCTACGAGAAGATGGGATTTGTGCCCGAAGGACACCGCCTCAAGCACGCAAAGTTGTCGTACGGCTACGAAGATTTAATCGAGATGAGCCTGTGGGTGGATGTATAAAATGCGCCTGGAAGGGTATTGTCGGGTCCGCAGAAATTGGATTGTCGGCATTCAATGGTTGTACGTTATGCCTGCAGTGCAAAAAGAATCCACGTGAGCTAATGTATGACCACATTCTTAAGGGCAACTTGCCCGTGGTTTTTGAGTCGGTTGTTCTTTAAAGGAGGCCTGAGTGGCGTACCAAGGAGACAAGTCCGGTATCGGCGAAGTCGCCGATCACATGCCGTTCGAAGAGCAGATGAAGGGCGGCAAGTGGCGTCCAGGGGAGCCGCACTACTGGGTTACCGGTCGTCCCGGTAACATCAGGCAGCGCCCCAACAACATGTAACGATTCTTTTTTGGGTTTTCGTTTCGGCAATCCGGAATTGAGACCTTAAAAGAGGGAACCGGGTGCCGGTTCCCTCTTTTGTTTATTGTCCCCCGTCGGCTAGGGGCTCCACGAGGCTCCGCGGCAAGGTAAAGTGTGGGTTAACTTATGGCTATGAGAACTGAATCCGTTTCCAAGCTGGACCTCTACAAGGATCTTGCGCGCCAGTTGCGGGCAGACATCGTCCGCACCTCGACCGCTGCAGGTTCAGGGCACCCCAGCTCTTCGCTCTCAGCAGCCGACCTCATGGCGGTTCTGCTTGCAGGGCATTTGCGCTACAGCTTCGACGACCCGGACAACCCTGCCGGCGACCACCTGATCTTCTCCAAGGGCCACGCCTCACCGCTGATCTACGCCCTGTTCCGCGCAGCAGGCGCCATCGACGACGCAGAGCTGCTCACCAACCGCAAGTTCGGCAGCCGCCTCCAGGGCCACCCCACCCCGATCATCCCGTGGGTCGACGTGGCCACCGGGTCGCTGGGCCAGGGCCTTCCGATTGCGGTGGGCGTCGCCATGGCCGCCAAGCGCCCCCTGGGCGCTCCGTACCACGTGTGGACGGTTGTCGGGGACAGCGAGAGCGCCGAGGGCTCCATCTGGGAGGGCTTCGCCCGGGCCGGCTTCGAGAAGCTCGACAACATCACCGCCATCATCGACGTCAACCGGCTGGGCCAGCGCGGCCCGACCGAACTCGAGTGGGACATGGAGACCTACAAGCGCCGCATCGAGGCGTTCGGCTGGAACGCCATTGTGGTCGACGGTCACAACCTCGAGGAGATCGACGCTGCGATGACCGAGGCGCTCAACGACGGCATGCCCACGGCAATCGTCGCCAAGACCAAGAAGGGCCAGGGCATCTCGTTCATGGCCGACCAGGCCGGATGGCACGGCAAGCCCCTCAACGCCGAGCAGGCTGCCGAGGCTCTGGCCGAGATCGGCGACGAGCCCTCCCGCACCTTTGAGGTCCAGCCTCCCCGTGAGTGGACCGCCCCCCAGCTCAAGAATGAGCCGGTTCAGCTGAAGAAGTACACGGATGCCCTCGCCACCCGCAAGGCGTACGGCGAGACGCTGGCGGCCCTGGGTGACGCACGCGGGGATGTGGTGGTCCTGGACGCCGAGGTGTCCAACTCCACGTACTCCGAGGACTTCAAGGTCGACCACGCCGACCGCTTCTTCGAGATGTACATCGCCGAGCAGCAGATGGTGGCGTCGGCGGTCGGCATGCAGGTGGTGGGACTTCGTCCCTTCGCCTCGACCTTCGCCGCTTTCCTCACCCGTGCCTACGACTTCATCCGGATGGCGGCCATCTCCCAGGCGAACATGTGCCTGTCGGGGTCGCACGCCGGCGTGTCGATCGGCGCCGACGGGCCGTCGCAGATGGCCCTCGAGGACCTGGCCATGATGCGTGCGGTCTTCGGAAGCACCGTTCTGTACCCCTCCGACGCCAACCAGACTGCGCAGCTCGTGGCGGCCATGGCCGATCTGGACGGCATCAGCTACATGCGGACCACCCGGGAGAAGACCGGCCTGCTGTACGGGCCGGATGAGACCTTCCCCATCGGCGGCAGCAAGGTGTACCGCTCCTCGGACAGCGACCAGGTGACGATCGTGGGCGCCGGCATCACCGCTCATGAGGCGGTCAAGGCAGCCGACGAACTGGCGGGCGAAGGCATCAACGTCCGCCTGGTCGACGCCTACTCGGTCAAACCCATCGACGGCGAGGGGATCGCCGCAGCCGTAAAGGCAACCGGCGGCAAGCTGGTTGTGGCCGAAGACCACTGGGAAGAGGGCGGCATCGCCGACGCTGTCCTCATGGCGTTCGCCAAGCTCGGTTTCACCGACTTCACGCTCAAGCACCTGGCGGTGCGGGAGATGCCGGGTTCCGGCGAGCCGATGGAGCTGCTGAAGGCAGCCAAGATCGACGGCGAGCACATCGCCAAGGCGGTCCGGGAGCTTCTGGCCTGAGTATCGACGGTTCTCGAAAACGCCCCTCTTCGGAGGGGCGTTTTTGTTGCAACCGGTCCCGGATGCACCTATGGTCTTGGAGATCATTACCAGAAACGGAGCCAACATGGCAGGTGCAGTTCCGGCAACGACCCGACGGAGAGTGCCTTCCGGGACGATCTCGCTGGTGCTCGGAATCATGGCCCTGTTCGGCATGCCCGCAGGACCTCTGATTTGGCTGGCGGGTTCGAAGCCGCCCGCCGCCCTCCTTCTGATAGTGACCGTGGTTCAGCTGCTGGTCGCGGTGGGCGCCGTCAGCCTGGGACTGATGAGCAAGCCGGTCGGGGTCCCCGGCCACCGCCCGCCTTCGGCCTGGGCTGGCATCGCCATTGGGGGCCTCAGCCTTGCCCTTAACACCATCCTTGCCGTCGCCTTGACGTTCAACTATGTCGGCAACTCCATGGACCGTTCCGTAATTGAGACCGATCCGATAATCCTTCAGCCGGCAGACTGACCGTTCAATCGCGAGCCCCGCGGTCCTTCTTGCGGTAGACGAACCGCAGGCCCTGCCAGTCGGCGTCGATCGCGCAGGACTTGTTGTCCACCATGCCGGATGCCAGGCCGATCCCCTGGACCGCTTCGAAACCCAGGTCGGTGCCGATCTTCGAGGACTTCTTCGGCCAGGCCACCCACAGGCCTCCGGCGGAGGTGAGCATCTCCGCAAGCTCGTCGAAGCGGCCCTGAAGGTCCTCCTGCTGCGTGACGAACAGCAGAACCACGTCCAGGGGGTCCCCCGGGCCCTGGACGATCTCAGCCCCCTCCGGCAGCGGGCCAAGGAGGTTGTGGAACCCGGTCGGGGCTGAGACCAGCAGGACCAGCGACTCCTCTTTGATGCCGAGCTTTTTGTGGAGCGGCGTGCCGGAGTAGTCGGTCTTCTTCTGGGTCGTCGCCGTGGTTAGGCCTTCGCTTTCGCCGCCGTCTCCTCGAGCGCCGCCTTGATGCGCTCGAAGTCCTCCTCGGGGATGTCGTGGAGGTTGCCCTGGAACGCCAGGCGCCAGTGCTCGGCTGGCCATTTGGAGACGTAGGTCATCTGCCGGGCGATGCCCTCCACGTCGATCCAGTCGTCGCGGTCCAGGACGAGCTCGGCGCGGATCGGCACCCGCCAGGGATAGTCCTCCGATGGTTTTCCAGCCGCGGCGCTTTTTTTTCCCTCCCAGATGGGGTCGTGGTCCTCGAAGTAGGTGCCGGTGATGGTGGCGTACCCGGCGAACGCCATTTCTTTCGTGATGTACCAGACAAGCTTGTCGCCGTCGGCCATGCGTTCGGCCTTGCGCCGCTGGCGGGTTTTGAAGCCCTGGAGCTCGAAGTTCAGCTCCCTGGTCTTGGCAAAGTTGGCTTCCCCGCTTACGGCAATCCAGTAGCTCGGCATGGCTCCCCTTCCTCAAGTTCTTTCGTTCGACCCTACAACGAGAAAGCTGGGATAACCTCAGCGAGTGGAACCCATGCCGCTGCACCCGAACGTACGTAAACTCTGGCAGGTCGTCGCCCTGCTGGTGACGGTGCCGCTGGCGATAGCGGTCGGCGTGCCGGGGATCCTTCTGGACCTTCCCACCCTCCTCGTGGGGGCAGCGGTTCTGCTGGTGCTCACGCCGGCCGCCGTGGTCCCCCGTCTCGCCTACCGGCGCTGGCGTTACGCCATCCGGGAGCACGACCTCTACACGTCGAAGGGCGCCATCTGGCACATCGAGACCCTGGTGCCGTTCGACCGCATCCAGTTCGTCGAGTCCCGGCAGGGTCCCCTCGACCGGGCGTTCACGCTCACCCAGGTCATCGTCTACACCGCTGCCGGCAAAGCAGCAAGCATCCCGGGGCTGGACCGGGCAACCGCCGAAACCATACGAGAGGACCTCTCCAAAGTTGCCGGCGCACCCAGCGTCTGACCTACCGCCTCCCGAGGAGGTGGCCGCCGAGGGGCTAAAGCTCAAGCCCTCGGCCGTGCCGATCTGGTTCCTCTACGACGTAGGCAAGGGCATCCTCGGAATCCTCCCGGTCTTTTTCGCCGGACCCGCGGCCATCCCCTTCGTAGCTGGTGCGGGGCTGCTCATGTTGATTGCCCCTGCAATCCGGTACTCGAGGTTCCGCTACGACATTCAGGGCAACACGCTGATCGTCCAGGGCGGCCTGTTCAGCCGGTGGAGGCGGGTAATTCCCAGGGAGCGGGTCCAGAGCGTCGACGTGGTCCAAAAGTTGCGCCACCGGGCGTTCGGCGTTGTCGAGCTTCGCATCGAGGCGGTCGGCGGCAAGCAGACCGAGGCGGCGTTGGTGGCTCTGGCCCCCGAGGAGGCGGAGCGGATCCGCCGGTGGGCTTCGGGCGGGCAGGTCGAATCTGCCGAATCGGTCGATAAGCCGGCGGAGTCCCCGGTCCTGGCACAGCTGACCGGCAAGGACCTGCTGATCGCCGGGATCACCGGCGGCCGGGTGGCGGTCCTGGCAGCCCTCATCGGTTACTCCCAGGAGTACATCGGAGAGGACTCGGTCGACAGGGTCACCGGAATCGCCGAAAGACTGCTCCCGGGGGCCTCCCTGGTGGCGATCATCTCGGTGCTGGTTGCGATTGTGGTTGCCGCCTCGCTGCTACTGAGCATCGCTCTGACGATCCTCATCTACTGGGAGTTCACCGTCCGGATGGAGGAGGACCGCCTGGTGATCACCAGGGGCCTGCTGGAGAAGAGAAGGGCCCAGATCCCGCTTCACCGGGTGCAGTCGATCTCGGTCAACGAAAACTTCATACGGCGCCCGTTCGGGCTGGCGAGCCTGTCGGTGGTGGTCGCGGGCTACAGCTCGGAGGGCCAGGAGAACCAGGAGAGCACCGTGCTGCTCCCTCTTGCCCCGAGAGCCAAGGCGTGGCTCGTAGCCACCGAGATACTCAATGCCGCTCCCGAGCTTGCCTCCGTGGCTCTCAAGGCTCCACCGCCGAGATCACTGACGAGCAACGGGATCTTTCCGACGGTCGTAGGCCTGACTGCCGGGATTGTGGCGACCGTGCTCGCAGGAAGGGTGGGCGCCCTCGCCTTCGGGCTGGTCCCCCTCGCCTGGCTTCTGACCTGGCTGTCCTGGCGCTGCAGCGGCTACGCGTTGGACTCCGGCTACGTGCTCGTGCGGGGAGGGGTGTTCGTCCAGAAGACGTCATTGGTGCCGGAGGCCAATATCCAGCACCTCCAGCTCACCTGGTCGTTCTTCCAGAAGTGGTTCCGCCTGGCCACGGTCCGGGTGCACATTCCGGGGACGCATCGTGATGCAACCGACCTCGACTCTTCGGAGGCCTCGGCCTGGTTCCGCAGGTTGAGCGAAAGGGCCGCCTAGCCGCCCAGGCTCGGGCCCCCGCCGGCCGCCTGGTCGGTAACCCAGTCGTGAGTCTTGTCGAGCGCATCCTGCTGTTCGACGCCGAGGATCTTGATTGCCTGTTTGTACCCGGCGTTGAAGCCGCTCTTCCAGGCCCGCTCAACCTCGTACACCGGGTTGTCGATGTCGTCCTTGGTGTTGTCGAACGCTATCTGCGCGGTTTCCTGAACGTCGAGCCACGTGCCTTCACCCAATTGTTCCGCCTCCTCGATGTGCCGGCCGGTAGATGCCGTAGGGAATCCAGCCTACCCAGTGGTGGAGCTTAGAGTCGTTTAGGGGTTGATGATGCCGTCGAGCAGGCCTGGAGGCGGCTCGAGGGCGGGAGGCGGCTCAACCGGCACCGGGACCGGCTCGGGCACAGGAATGGGAACGGGGACCGGCGCAGGGGGCGGAGGAGCCGGCAGGGGCGGCTCGTCCAGGAACGGCTGGGGGTTCGGGCCGGTGGGGCCGCCGTAGACGTAGACGACCATCCCTATCGGAGCGTTGTCGAGGATGTAGTCGGCAAACTGCATCGGCAGGCGCACACATCCGTGCGACGCCGGGGCCGTTGGAATCGATGTGCTCCCGTGAAGGGCGATGCCGCCGTTGAAGTACGCCGGGCGGTATAGGCGGCCCAGCGGGGCCGTTCGCCAGCCGTTGCGCTTGAAGTTGATCTGGAAGCGCCCGTTGGGTGTGATCGCCCGGCGGGTGTAGCCCTCCGACGTGAACTTTTTGTTGTTGCCGGTGGCGGTCGGCGAGATCGCCGCAACCTGCCCTCCCCGGACCATGAAGACCACCTGGCGGGGGATGTCGACCTCGAAGTGGTCCGCAGGAGTGGTGAACGCCGGAGCCGGCTTGGTGGCGGTCTGGAGGCGGGTGGTGGTCACCGGGTCGGCCGTGCCGTTGCGGGGCAGGTTCTCTACCTTCTGGAACGCGGTGACCCCGTGTTTGGTCGCGCCGTCCCAAACGCCGTCGACCTTGCCGACCAGGTACCCGAGGTCGGCCAGCCGCTGCTCCAGCGCCAGCACCTCAGGTCCCGACGGGTTGGCCGGCGGCACGGGGGCGAGCGGCGCAACCGGGGGTGGCGGAGGGGGCG